>JAZOVO010000050.1:0-13383 GCA_045658745.1 Acutalibacteraceae bacterium
ATAATTATAGGGAAATATCGGTGAGTCGCTACTCACTCGAAAAAATAATTTTTCAGGAGATGTAAATATGGACACAAGATTCGCAATTTCACAGTATCCCGATGCTGCTGCCGTTACCAAGAAGCTTGATTATCTTATTCAGCAGCCCATGCATTCAATCAACCCTGATGTACTTAAGAAGTATGAGGAAGAATACTTCGAGGCAAAGTGCCAGAAGTCAAAGGAAATGATCGATGAAGCAAAGCAGATCATCCCCGGCGGTGTTCAGCACAACCTTGCTTTCAACTATCCGTTCCCCCTTGTTTTCACAAAGGCTGAAGGCGCAAAGCTTTACGATATCGACGGCAACGAGTACTATGACTTCCTCCAGGCAGGCGGTCCCACAGTTCTCGGCTCAAACCCCAAGATCGTTCGCGATCAGGTTATCGATCTTCTTAACACCTGCGGTCCTTCAACAGGTCTTTTCCACGAGTTTGAATACAAGCTTGCAAAGAAGATTTCTGACTCTGTTCCCACAGTAGATATGTTCCGTATGCTCGGTTCAGGTACAGAGGCTTGTATGGTAGCTTGCCGTGTTGCAAGACTTGCTACAAAGAAAAAGCACATCCTCAAGATGGGCGGCGCTTACCACGGTTGGTCAGATCAGCTCGGCTACGGTATCCGTGTTCCCGGCTCAAAGTTCACTCAGGCAAACGGTGTTCCCATCCGTCTTATGAGGGATACACAGGAATTCTTCCCCAACGATCTTAACGATCTTGAAAAGAAGCTCAGAAGAAATCAGCTCAACGGCGGTACAGCTGCTGTATTCATTGAGCCCATCGGTCCCGAAAGCGGTACACGTCCCCTTGATAAGGACTTCAACAAGGGCGTTGAAAGACTTTGCCGTAAGTACGGCGCACTCCTTATCTTCGATGAGGTTGTTACAGGCTTCCGTATCGGTATGGCAGGTGCTCAGGGCTACTACGGTGTAGAACCCGACCTCACAATCTTCGGTAAGGTTATCGCCGGCGGTTATCCCGGTGCAGGCGGTATCGGCGGTAAGAGAGAATATATGCAGTACATGGGTGCAGGTCTTGATGCAAGCGGCATGAAGATCAAGAAGGCATTCTGCGGCGGTACAATGGCTGCTACTCCCATTTCATGTGTTGCAGGTTACTACACACTTGAAGAAATCGATAAGCAGAACGCTTGCCAGAAGGCAGGTCTTATGGGTGACAGACTTACAGCAGGTCTCAACCAGATTATCGATAAGTACAACCTTCCCTTCGTAGCATTCAACCAGGGTTCAGTTTGCCATATGGAAACTGTTGCTACAATGCACTTCTCACTTGACTGGAGCAAGCCCTGGCAGATCCCCGGTATCATCAAGGAAACAAGCAAGCGTAAGGCAGAGATGACCCATATGGGTGCTGCTTACATGGCAGAAGGTCTTGTAACTCTTGCAGGCTCAAGACTTTACACATCAGCAGCTTACGACGAAGCTATGATTGACGATGCACTTGCTCGTTTCGACAAGGTATTCGCAAACATCTCCGTTGTTGAATAATTAAAAATACCAATTATAGGGGCAGGTCAGTGGCCTGCCCTTAATATAACGAAAGGCAGGTAAAATTCAATGGAACTTTTACAAGCTAAAGAAATTGTTGTTGAAGCAGGTAAACAGCTTGTTGCAACAGGCCTTATTGCAAGAACATGGGGTAACGTAAGCTGCCGTGTAAGTGACACACAGTTTGTAATTACTCCCTCAGGCAGAGATTACCTCAGCCTTACTCCCGACGATATCGTTGTAGTAAATCTTGCTGACCTTTCATATGAAGGCAACATCAAGCCCTCAAGTGAAAAGGGTCTTCACGCACAGTGCTACATCCTTCGTGATGACTGCAACTTTGTAATTCATACCCATCAGGCAAATGCCTCCATCGTTTCCGCTATCGGCTGTGACGTAAACGGCATTACCGGCTACAGCAAGGATATCATCGGTGACAACATTCCCGTTGCTTCCTACGGTCTTCCCGGTACAGGCAAGCTTCGTGAGGGCGTTGTGGCAGCGCTCAAGCGTTCAGATTCAAAGGCAGTTATTATGAAGAGCCACGGTGCAGTATGCCTCGGCGCTGACTATGACGATGCCTTCAAGGTAGCAAACGAGGTTGAAAAGGTTTGCGCTGAATTTATCTACAATAAGTATGCAGAGCTTACAGGCAAGGCAACAGATACCTTCAAGGGTGTTTATGATTATGTTGTTGAGCTTAAAAAGAGAGCTGATATGCCCGCTGCGAAGCTCAACGCTTACGACAGTATCAGAATTGACGATGCAGTTGTTCTTTCCGATAAGGAAGGTAACACCGTTGCAACTGTAGGCCTCTTCGGTAAGAAGGACGAGCTTATCACAGGCGATAAGTATCCTTCAGAGGCTGACCTTCACAGAGCAATTTATCAGAAGCGTGAAGAGGTCGGTGCAATCATCCACTCACAGGAGGATGCTATTGTTGCCGCTTCAAAAATCGGCAAGACACTTAAGCCCTTCCTTGATGACTTTGCACAGATTGTGGGTGTAACCGTTAAGTGTGCTGAGTTTGATCCCAACTACACAACCAAGTCTGCAAAGAAGGTTGCAAAGAAGATTGGCAAGAAGGGTACAAACGCTGTTCTTCTCAAGGACAACGGTGCAGTTTGCTGCGGTCCTAACAAGGATGAGGCTTCAGCTGCTGAGATGGTTATGGAAAAGAACTGCAAGTCAGTTATTTCCTCCGAGCTTTTCGGTAATGCAAAGCCCCTTAGCAAGCTTGACTGTGTTGTAATGAATGTTGTTTACAGACTCAAGTATTCAAAGCAGAAGTAAAAAGAACAAAAAGCGAAAAGTTCTTTGGTTCTTTCTTACAAGAAAGAACGCCCCGCGGCGAGCGACATAGAAACAAAGTCACAGATTTCAATAATCTGTGACTTTTTGTTGTTGACGGGGAATATATATTGCTGTTATAATGAGGTTAATAATAAAACAGGAGGAAATAAAAATGAAGAAAATACTTGCAATCGTTCTTGCTGTTGTTTCAGCCATCGGTTTATTGACAATGGGTGCAGCGGCACAGAATGAAGGAAAAGAGTCTTTGAAATTCAACGAGGACGGAAAATTCAAAATTCTGCAGATATCCGATATCCAGGACAGAATTATTTTCAGACCTCTTACAAAAATGTTTATAACTGACCTGCTCGAAAAGGAAAACCCCGACCTTGTTGTGCTTACGGGTGATAATATTGCTCCCGGTTGTCCTAAATTAGACTGGTACATTAAGAAGAATATCGATAACTTTATGAAAATTTTCGAGGAGAAAAATGTGCCCGTTGCAATTGTTTACGGTAACCACGATGCTGACAGAAATTGTATGACCAAGGAGGAGCAGTGGGAGGTTTACGAAAGCTATGACTGCTTTGTGGGCGTAGGCGACAGTGAGGAGCTTACGGGCTACGGCACATATTATCTTCCCGTTATGAGCTCTGACGGTGAGGAGCAGAAGTTTACACTGTGGTTCTTTGATTCACAGATGTATAATGATGAAAACGACCTTGGCGGCTACGGCTGCGTTGCGAAGGATCAGATTGACTGGTACATAAAAACCGAAAAGGCACTTACTGCAGAAAATGACGGAAAGATTATTCCTTCCTTTGCTTTTCAGCACATTATTCTTCCTGAGATTTACGATGTGCTTTACAAGCTGAGTGAAACCGATAAAGAAACGGGCAAGGTTACCGAGTTTGAGGTTAAGGAGAATTATCTTAAGGATCAGACCATTACGGAGGACGGAGTAACCTACGGCTTTCCTGAAAAATACGCCGATGAGGATACGTTTTTAAGCGAAACCTGCTGCCCACCCAAATATTCAAACGGTCAGGCTGATGCACTTGTTGATTACGGCAAGGTGCTTGGTGTAGCTGTTGGTCACGACCATAAGAACAGCTTTGTTATTCCTTACAGAGGAATGGACATTGTGCAGACTCCTACGGTTTCCTTTGGCTCTTACGGTGATGATAACAGAGGCGCGAGAGTTATAACTCTTGATGAAAGTGACCTTTCGGAATATGACACCGACGTGATTTTCTTCAGGGATTATTATGACCTTTCTGATGAGGAGCTTTACAACCGTTATGTGTTCAACAGTGAAAGTGATGATTTTTCAATTCTTGACAGACTTGTTGCTGCGGTGAAGTATTATTTACTGAAGATGAAGAATATTATCTGTATAGGATAAGAGAGAAAATAAAGTTTTGGTCAAGCTTTTACAAAAGCTTGTGGGGCATCGTTGCCGAAGCGCGTCCTGTGGACGATGAAGCGAGGCGAGGATGGCGCAGCGGTCAAAATTTCTGCACCGCTTCAAGGTGCAAAGAAATTTTGGGAACCGCAAGAGAGCAAAAGGGGCAAAGTCCCTTGGTATAAACAATTAGTTGAGCGATAAAGAATAAAAGCAGGTGTTGAAATTAACACCTGCTTTGTTGTATTGTCAGTTATCAAGGGGACTTTGTCCCCTTGGACCCCTATGAGCTTTTGTAAAAGCTCAACCAAAACTTTGCTTGTTATTCTTTTACAACCTTGATTTTATCAATCCCATACGCCTTGAAAATCTCTACTGCTTCCTTTGTAATAACCTCACCGCTGATAACAACGGGAACAGCAGGCGGACAGGAAACCGTAGGTGATGCACAAATCCTGCCCTCGGCAAGGTCGGTGCTTATCCATTCGCTCTTTGCAAAAATGCTCTGCCTTAAGGTGAGTATGCTTTCAGCTTCGATAAGGGCAGGCAAAGGCGGAAGGCTTCTGCCGTCCTTTCTGGCAAGGGTCGCAAGCGCGTCGTACACTTTTTTAAAATCGTCGTCACCATTTTCAGGAGTAAACATCATTACGGTAAAATCTCTGTCGGCAAACTCGCAGGAAATACCTTTGCTGAAAAGGTAATTTGCAACCTCGTTTCCCGTGTAGCCGTAAGAAAGAGGGGAGAGGGTAAGCTTGAGCGGCTCTGTACCCGTGACCTCAAAGCCGAGCTTACGGAATGAAAGCTTTAAGCTGTCAAGCCTTTTTACGGTTGCCTCGAGCCTTTCTCTGTAGCCGTCGGAAAGATAGGCGTTGCAGAGGTCAAGAGATTGCATTATAAGATAAGAGGGGCTTGTCGAAGCGTGGAGTGACAGACAGTCCTCGGCGTGAGGGATGTAAGTCTTGCCCTTTTCACTTATATGAAGGTAAGCGCCGCCCGTGAGCACAGGGAGAGTCTTGTGAGCAGAGTCGCAGCACATTGTAGCCCCGAGGTGTATCGGATGAAGGCTTTTTTCAAGAAAGCCGAGGTAAGCGCCGTGGGCATTGTCAACAAGCAGGGGAATGCCGTGCCTGTCACATACATCGGCAATTCCATTTATATCGGCAAGGTTGCCAAGGTAATCGGGGGAGGTGATATAAACGGCATCGGGCTTCTTTGTACCTTCAAGGATATAGCCTTCAACCTCCTCTGCCGCAAGCAGGCAGGAGCAAAGGTGTGCGCCCTTTTTCGCATACATCCATTTAACGTCAAAGTCAAGGAGTGCTCCGGCATAAATAAATGCCTTGTGCACGTTTCTTCCCGCAAGGATAAGCGGTCTTTCACTTTTGCCTTTGCACACAAGTGAAAGCATTGCCTTTATGCAGAGGGTTGACCCCTCTGTGCTGTAGAAGGTTGCGGCGGAATTGAAAAGGGAGGAAGCGTTTTGCTCGCTTTCCTTTATAATTCCTGTTGCATTGTAAAGCACATCAGCGCCGTCAATTTCCGTGATGTCATATTTTTCACAGCCAAGGAAGCTTCTGCCCTTGTGCCCCGGCATATGAAGCCTTGAAGCGTTGCTCTCGGCATAGCCTTTTACAAAGTCAAAGATTGGTGTGTTCATGCTTCTTCGGATTCTGCAACCTGCATCATAACGGCACATTCAATACGCTTTTTGAAAAGCTCACAGCCCTGCTCGTAGATGCCCTCGATACTTCCCGTTGCGTGGTAGGCGTTGGCGGCGCATCCGCCTGAGCAGTAAAGCTTTGCCCAGCAGTCACGGCAGCCTTCTCTTGCATAGGCGTTGCATCTGCGGAACTTGTCCTGGCAGGCGGTGTTTGTAACACCGTCATAAATGTTACCGAGGCAGTAGTCCTCGTCGCCTACAAACTGATGGCAGGGATAAAGGTCACCCCAGGGCGTAACAGCCATATATTCCGTGCCTGAGCCGCAGCCGGTGATTCTCTTGTAAATACAGGGGCCGTTTTTAAGGTCAAGCATATAGTGGTAGAAGGTGAAGGGTCTGCCCTCCTTTTTGCGCTTGAGCATTTCCTTTGCGAGGATTTCGTACTGCTCAAAGAGTACGGGCATATCCTCCTTCGTAAGAGCGCAGGGATCATCCTCCTTTGAAACAACAGGCTCCATGCTAAGCTCCGTGAAGCCGAGGTCAGCCATATGGAAAATATCCTTTGTGAAGTCGGTGTTGCCGTGAGTGAAGGTGCCTCTCATATAGTAGTTTTTGCCCTCACGGGATTCAACAAGCTTTCTGAACTTCGGCAGAATCTTATCGTAGCTTCCGTTACCTGCATAGTCAACGCGGAAGCGGTCGTGGATTTCTTTTCTTCCGTCAAGGCTTAAAACAACGTTGCTCATTTCCTTGTTTGCAAATTCAATTACCTCGTCGTCAATGAGCACGCCGTTTGTGGTAAGGGTGAAGCGGAAGTTCTTACCCTTTTCCTTTTCGATGCTTCTTGCATAGGCGACAAGCTGTTTTACAACGTCCCAGTTCATAAGGGGCTCACCGCCGAAGAAGTCAACCTCAAGGTTGCGTCTTGTGCCTGAATTTTCAATAAGGAAGTCAAAGGCGCGCTTGCCTGTTTCAAAGCTCATAAGAGCTCTGTCGCCCTGATACTTGCCCTGACTTGCAAAGCAGTAGGAGCAGTTGAGGTTGCAGGTGTGGGCAACGTGAAGGCAGAGAGCCTTTATAACCTTGCTGTTATTCTTGTAGTCAAAGGCGAGGTTTTCAAATTCGTCAACGGAAAAAAGCTTACCTGCTTCTTCAAGTGCCTTTACATCGGCAATGCACTCGAGAATTTCCTCTCGTGTAACATCGGGCAGGTGAGCGTATTTTTCGCTGATAGCCGAAACGATTTCTTCCTCGGTGCTGTTTTTATACATTGCAATAATATCGTAAGCCACCTCGTCAACGGTGTGTACCGAGCCGCTGCAGGTGTCAAGGACAATATTGTAGCCGTTCAATTTATACTGATGTACCATTTTGATGTATCCTTTCAAAATAAAAAACGCCGCCTTAGTGAAAGGCAGCGTTTCTTTAGTTTAACTTATTTTGAGTTTTCACACTGCTGATTAGCTACGCCGCAAGATGTCTTACATGCTGACTGGCATGATGTCTGGCATTCGCCGCAGCCGCCTGCCTTAACAGTGTTCTTGATATCCTTTGTTTCGATAGTCTTGATTCTGCTCATGGTTTTTACCTCCGTTGGTATTTTATTCTCTCAAATGATATCACAACTGCACTTAATTGTCAATAGATTTTATGAAGGTATCTTTGTTGAAAATACCCAAAGAGAAATCAATAAATTTTGTCAACTTTTAATCTTATAATTGTTGCAAAATCTGACACAATTTGCTAAAATAACTATATGTGTTGCAGGGGCGTTCGCTCTGCTTCAAATGACAGAAGGCGGTGTGCTGAAATGAAGCTTCTCGAAGAGAGAATACTTAAGGACGGACAGGTGTTCCCCGGCAATATTTTAAAGGTTGACTCCTTTCTCAATCATCAGATAGACGTTGAGCTTATCGGTGAAATGGGTAAGGAAATCAGACGCATATATGACGGCTGCGGAGTTAATAAAATCCTTACCATAGAGGCCTCGGGCATCGGTATTGCTTGTATTACGGCGCAGTTTTTCTCATGCCCCGTGCTCTTTGCGAAAAAGACAAAGACGAAGAATATCGCCGCCACGGTTTATAAGACCAAGGTCAAGTCCTTTACTCACGGTACGGAGTACGACGTTATCGTTTCAAAGGATTTCATCGGTGAGGGAGATAAGGTACTCATTATTGACGACTTCCTTGCAGAGGGAAATGCACTTTTAGGTCTTATCGACCTTTGCAAGCAGGCCGGTGCTGAGGTTGTCGGCTGTGCCATTGCTGTTGAAAAGGGCTTTCAGGACGGCAGAAAAAGAGTTGAGGCTCAGGGCGTACGCGTTGAATCCCTTGCAATTGTTGAAGCAATGAGTGATGACTCAGTTATGTTCAAGAAATAATCAAGGTATTAAACCGGAGAAAACCGGTTGATATAAAAAATCAAAAAACACTAAAACGGAGGAAAAAATCATGAAAAAAATTCTCGCAATCATGCTTGCTGCTCTCATGCTTTTTGCTTTCGCTGCATGCGGCGGAAACAATGCAACTGACGGCAACGCAACCGACGGTAATGCAGACCTCAAGGGTATGAGCGAATCACCCATCGCTGAGGTTGCACTCAACGTTGACTATGAAGTTCCCGCAGACTTCAAGATCGGCTTCATCTGTCTTCACGATGAAAACTCAACCTACGACCTCAACTTCCTTAATGCTGTTGACAAGATTCAGGAAGCTCTTAAGCTCACAGACGAGCAGGTTATCGTTAAGGTTAACGTTCCCGAAGGTAACGAATGCTACGTTGCAGCTAAGGACCTTGTAACAGAAGGCTGTAAGATCGTTTTCGCTAACTCCTTCGGTCACGAGGATTTCATGATCCAGGCTGCTAAGGAATTCCCCGAGGTTGAATTCTGCCATGCAACAGGTACAAAGGCTCACACAGAAGGCCTTAAGAACTACCACAACGCTTTCGCATCAATCTATGAAGGCCGTTTCCTTGCAGGTGTTGCTGCAGGTCTCAAGCTCAACGAAATGATCGAAGCAGGTCAGTTCACCGCTGAAGAAGCAAAGATGGGTTATGTTGGTGCTTACACATATGCTGAAGTTATCTCCGGCTACACCTCATTCTATCTTGGCGCAAAGAGCGTATGCCCCACAGTTACAATGGACGTTCAGTTCACAGGCTCATGGTATGACGCAACAGAAGAAAAGAACGCAGCTGAAGCTCTTATCGCTAACAACTGCAAGCTCATCAGCCAGCACGCTGACTCAATGGGCGCTCCCGGTACCTGCGAAGCTAAGGGTATCCCCAACGTTTCATACAACGGCTCAACATATGAATCCTGCTATGAAACCTTCATCATTTCATCAGCTATCAACTGGGCTCCCTACTACAACTACATCATCGGTCAGTATGTAAAGGGCGAGGAAATCGCAGCTGACTGGTGCGGCGGTATTGCTGAAGGCTCAGTAGTTCTTACAGGTATCAACCAGGATGTTGCTGCTGAAGGCACATTCGAGAAGATCCAGGCTCTTGTTGAAGACATCAAGGCAGGCAAGCTCAACGTATTTGATGCAGCAACATTCACAGTTGGCGGCAACGCTCTTGAAAGCTACAAGGCTGACGTTGATACAGACGCTGCTTACACACCCGATACAGAGGTTGTTGCTGACGGTTACTTCCACGAATCAGAATTCCGTTCAGCTCCCTACTTCGATCTCAGAATCGACGGTATCAACCTTCTTAACGAAAAGTTCTGATTTAATATCAGTAACAGCTAATTGAATAAGCGGGACATTTCTGTCCCGCTTACTCTTGTTTTTAACATTGAAAAAACAGCCTTGTGAAAAAGACTGTTTTTTAAGTGTTCAATGCAAAGGAGGAAAAAACCTTGTCAGTAAATGCAGCAATTGAACTTAAGAATATAAGTAAATATTTCGGCGGCAAGGCCGCAAACAAAAACGTTAATCTGACAATCAACCGTGGTGAAATTCTGTCAATTCTCGGTGAGAACGGTAGCGGTAAAACCACGCTTATGAATATGATTGCGGGTATTTATTTTCCCGACGAGGGTCAGATTTTTATTGACGGCAAGGAGGCTGTCATTCATTCTCCCAAGGATGCCTTCAGGTATAAAATCGGTATGATTCATCAGCACTTCAAGCTTGTTGATGTTTTCTCGGCTACGGAGAATATTATCCTCGGTCTTAATGAAAAGGGTCGCTTCGATCTGAAGACGGCGGCACAGAAGGTCAAGGAAATCAGCGACCGCTACGGCTTTGAAATTGACCCGATGAAGAAAATTCACGAGATGTCCGTTTCCGAAAAGCAGACCGTTGAAATTATCAAGGTTCTTTACAGAGGCGCGGATATTCTTATCCTTGACGAGCCTACGGCAGTTCTCACTCCTCAGGAGACAAGAAAGCTTTTCAATGTTCTTCGCAAAATGCGTGAGGACGGAAAGTCAATCATTATTATCACCCATAAGCTTCACGAGGTGCTTTCGCTTTCCGATAAGGTTGCGGTGCTTCGCAAGGGCGAATATGTCGGTACCGTTGAAACCGCAGGCACCAATGAGAGTGAGCTTACGGAAATGATGGTTGGTAAAAAGGTTACTCTTAACATTGACAGAAGTGAGCCGAAAAACTGCGAGGACAGACTTGTTGTAAAGGGTCTTAACTGTGTTGACCGTGAGGGCGTAAAGATTCTTAACGATGTTTCCTTTACGGCGCACTCAGGTGAAATCCTCGGTATCGCAGGTATTGCGGGTTCGGGTCAGCGTGAGCTGCTTGAGGCTATTGCAGGTCTGCAGAAGGTCAATGAGGGCGAGATTCTTTATAACAATCCAAAAACGGGTGCTTGTGATAATCTCCGCGACAAGACACCGATGCAGATAAGAGAGCTGGGCGTAAGGCTTTCCTTCGTTCCCGAGGACAGACTCGGTATGGGTCTTGTAGGTAATATGGACATCATTGATAATATGATGCTGCGCTCCTACAAAAAGGGCAAGTCTCTTTTCCTTGAGAGAAAGGGACCGAGAGACCTTGCAGAAAAGATAATCAAGGACCTTGAGGTTGTGACTCCCGACGCAAAAACTCCCGTCAGAAGACTTTCCGGCGGTAATATTCAGAAGATTCTTGTCGGTAGAGAAATTGCCGCAGCACCTACGGTGCTTATGGCGGCTTACCCCGTAAGAGGCCTTGATATCGGTGCTTCCTATACTATATATAATCTGCTTAACAAGCAGAAGGAAAAGGGCGTTGCCGTTATTTTCGTCGGTGAGGACCTTGACGTGCTTATCGAGCTTTGCGACAGAATTATAGTAATCGGCTCGGGAAGCATCACCGGTGAGGTTGATGCAAGAACAGCCACCAAGGAAGAAATCGGTCTTCTTATGACAAAGAGCGTTGACAGTAAAGGAGGACAGGCAAAGTGAAAAAGATGAATTTACATATCGTAAAGCGTGAGCCTATGGTATGGTACAAGGCTGTGCTTGTCCGCGCAATTGCAATCATTGCCTCGCTTCTTGTTTCGGCAGTTGTAATTATGCTTCTTACAAGCAAAAACCCGATTGAGATTTATTCGTCAATGATTTCGGGTGCCTTCGGCTCATCGCTCAGAATATGGAGCCTTCTGCAGAATGTGGCGATTCTTTTGTGTATAGCTCTTGCGCTTACTCCCGCCTTCAAGATGAAATTCTGGAACTGCGGCGGTGAGGGTCAGGTGCTTGTCAGCGGACTTGCCACTACGGCGGTGATGATGTTCCTCGGAGATACACTGCCTTATCCCGTGCTTCTTATTGTAATGCTTGCCGCTTCCGTGCTTGCAGGTATTATCTGGGCGGTTGTTCCTGCCTTCTTCAAGGCTATGTGGAATACAAACGAAACTCTTTTCACTCTTATGATGAACTATGTTGCAATTCAGCTTGTGGCATTCTTCCTCAAGTATTTTGTAAAGAGCGGCTCAGGTGTTCTTGAGCCTATGCCTGAGCACGGACTTCCCGTACTCTTCGGACAGTCTTATCTGCTCAATATCATAATTGTTGCAGTTTTCACCGTGCTTGTTTATATCTATCTTAAAAAGACCAAGCATGGCTATGAAATTTCCGTTGTAGGTGAAAGTGAGAATACTGCAAAGTATATCGGTATCAATGTTCCTAAGGTTGTTATCCGTACACTTATTGTTTCAGGTGCCCTTTGCGGTATTGCAGGTCTTCTCCTTGTCGGCGGTACAAACCATACAATCAGCACAACAACCGTTGACGGCAGAGGCTTTACGGCTATTATGGTTTCCTGGCTTGCAAAGTTCAACCCCGTCTATATGGTAATGACCTCCTTCCTTATCGTGTTCCTTCAGAAGGGTGCGGGTCAGGTTTCAACGGACTTCCGTCTGCCAAGCGCGATTTCAGATATCGTTACGGGTATTATTCTGTTCTTTATTATCGGCTGCGAGTTCTTCCTGCAGTATAAGATTCTTTCAACAAAAAACAGAAAGGAGAATGACTGATGTTAGCCTTTCTTGTAAGCTCAATCAGATTGGGTATGGCATTCCTTTTCGGCTCAGTCGGTGAGACTATTACCGAAAAGTCAGGCCACCTTAACCTCGGTATTCCCGGTGTTATGTGTGTAGGTGCTTCCTGCGGCTGCTTCGCCGAATACCTTTACCTTTCAAAGGCGGGAATGAATGCAAACTATTTTCTCGCAGTTTTTATCCCTATTGTTGCAACTCTTTTCGGCGGTGCGGTTATGGGCTTCATCTTCAGCTTCCTTACCGTTACCCTGCGTGCAAACCAGAATGTTACGGGTCTTGCTCTTACTACCTTCGGTGTAGGCGTGTCCGACTATATGATTGCGGAAACCGGCTCAATTTACAGTAAGGGCAGCCGTTATTTTACAACCTCCCTTCCCTTTGCCGATGACCTCGGTGCGGTAGGTGAGATATTCTTCTCTCACGGTATACTTATTTACCTTGCAATTATCATTGCCGTTGTGACTGCCTTTGTGCTTTCAAAGACGAGGGTCGGTCTTAACCTCAGAGCGGTCGGTGAAAATCCCGCGACTGCTGACGCGGCGGGTATCAATGTTTCCCGCTACAGATATGCTTCTACCTGCATCGGCTGTGCTATTGCGGGTCTCGGCGGTCTTTCATTTATAATGGACTACCTCAACGGTAACTGGGAGTATTGCATTGACGCTATCGGCTGGCTTGCGATTGCGCTTGTTATCTTTACCGTGTGGAAGCCCGGCCTTGCAATTATCGGCTCGATTATTTTCGGTGCGCTTTATATTGCAAGCAGCTTCATTACGGGTGTAAGCTTTGCAAGCAAGGAGATTTTCAAGATGCTTCCTTATGTTGTTACGATTATAGTGCTTGTGTTTACGAGTATCCGTGACAAGAAGGAGAATCAGCCTCCTCAGAGCTTAGGCTTACCTTATTTCAGAGAAGAAAGATAAACAAGAAAACAAGAAAAGTTTTGGTCAAGCTTTTTCAAAAGCTTGC
>JAZOVO010000051.1:0-3717 GCA_045658745.1 Acutalibacteraceae bacterium
ATCACCTTTACACACCTTTTTGTTTTATAATATCATAGTTTTAATTATAAATCAACGGCAGAAAAATCTGCCGTTGTAATTATCGCTCGCCGCGGGGCGTTCTTTCTTGTAAGAAAGAACCAAAGAACTTTACTCTCTTACTCCTTACTCACCCATACGCCAAGCACATTAGACAAGCCTACGGGATAAGTCTCCTGAACTGTTCCGTCATACATAACCTTAACCGTGTCCCCTGCCTCAATTCCTGTTACATCCGTTGAAAATGAAGCCTGAGTGCCTACAAAAAGTCCGCTGTCGTCCTGTGCGGTTACCTCAACAAGCAGACTGTTATCAACCACCTTTACAACAAGTGCCTCAAAGGTGTATTCAGGAGCCTTTGTTGTTGCCTGTGTTGTGGGAGAGGTTGTAATAACTGCAGGAACAGTTGAGGTTACACCTACCGTAGTGTCCACGGCTACGGCATCAATCAGTGCTGAATCTACCGAAACAGTAGTTGCTACAACCATACCCGGTGCATATGCGGGTGTAGTGTAAACCTCACCGTCATACTTGTACTTTTCGTAATCGTCCCAGTCATCCTTTACGTCGAGAATCTCACATTCACGAAGCATATCTGCCGTTGCAATGTCAAACTCGCACACATAGTAGTTATCAATCGTGTAAAGCTTATCGTCAATATATGTGCCGCGGAAAACATCACCCGTATATCTCTCTGTATGATGAACATAGCCGAGGTGGATGCTGATTTCACCGCCGTCAATTTTCAAAAGCTTATAGCTGTAAACCGTTCTGCCGTCATAATGCTCAACGGGGAAGCCGATAAGCTTTTCCTCGGGATAGGTGATAAATGCCTTGGGCTCGTTAAGTGCCCTTGAATAGGCATTCTTCAGCACAAAGGTGTCAACCTCTTTAGGATTTTTCAAATCACTTACATCAAAAAGTGAGACCTTGACTGTGTTGAAATCGGCATTTTCCTCGTCACCGTCATATCCGAGACCAACAACAAGTCCCTCACCTACGGGATGAAGATAGCTTGAGAAGCCGGGAAGCTTGACCTCGCCGACAACCTTGGGTGCCGTGGGGTCTGAAAGGTCAAGAGTGAAAAGCGGGTCGGTGTTACGGAAGGTTACGATAAAGCCCGTGTCTCCCATAAAGCGGACGGATTTAACCTGCTCGTCATAGGCAATATCCTCAAGCTTACCGATAAGCTCCAGATCCTTGTTAAGCACATAAACGCTGCTTACGTCTCTGTCGTGAACATAGCTGTAATCGGTAGTTGCAACACGGAGGTTACCCTCGTACTCGTCGAAGGAGAACTGATTGAGGAAGCTACCCTTGACCGTACCCGATGCCTTGTAAGTGATGTTAACACCGTCAAGACCGAAGGAGTAAATTTCGCAGAAATTGCCGTTATCATAATCCCAGTTACCGTTTGCAACATAAAGGGCATCCTGCGAGCAATAAACCTCGTGACCCGAGCCTAAAACGGAAACGGAGTTGACCTCACCGTCATCAAGGCGTGTATCATAGGCGGTAAGAATGTTATAGCTCTTACTGTCGTAATCGTAGATATAGATGCAGTCGCAGGCTATCTCCTTGCCGTTTACCTCGGGGATTGCGTTTTTCTTGATTTCGTTTTCGGTGTTACCTCTTACTCTGTAATTGCTCACGGTGTAAAGGACTCCGTCTATCATCCGGGAGCTGACATAGTCGCTGCCGTCCTGACTTACCTTGCGGATAAGCTCGGGGCTTTCTCTGTCGCTTATATCATAGACAAAGGAAACAATCTTACCTCTGTTGTAGCTATAGGGATAAGCGATATCATATACCGCTCCGTCCTCCTCTTCAAGCTTTTCATACTCGGAGGCAAGAAGCACAAGGCGGTCACCGTTTACATACATTTCCTGAATATTATAATAGTAATCGTCGCTGTCAAGATTTATCCGTGACACAACCTTCATATCGGCGGCGGAAAGGATAGTCACCCTTCTTTCAACCTTGTAGGTACCGCCCGAAAGGATATAAATATACCTGCCGTCATTTTTGATTATGTCCGCCTCGTCAACGTTTTCAACCTGTGTGTTGGTTTTGCCGTAGTTGGGGCTTCCCGTGAGAGAATCACCTACTGACACAACATCATCTGCTGTTTCGGGAGCCTTCTGCGGGGCGGCGGCAGCCTGATTTGAGTTGACAGCCGCCTGGGTTGTTGCGGCGGCAGCAGCCGTTGTCATTACTGCACTTTCGTTCATTGCACCGTCGGCAAGAACACCAAAGGACTCGGGTGCAGCGGCGTCATTTTCAATTGCGGCACCCATTTTGAAGTTAAACGCACCGTCGATAAAATTATCAAGCTGATTTTCGCGGTGTATTCTTAAAAAGTGGTTTTTCAGAGCCTCGGTGCTTTCAGCCTGCATAAGCTTTGTTGCCTTGAAGCCGTTGTCGATAACCTCATATTCGGGCGGATTCGGGAACTCAGTTTTTTGCGGGAAAGCCTCTGTAAGTCCTTTTTCGGGAACAATAACGGGCAAGGCATAAACGCCCGTGACAACAATCACAAGAGAAGCGGCAACTGCAAGTGCCTTTGCAAAAATGTGCTTTTTCTTTTTCGGAACATAATTATCATTTTCAAGCATCTTCATCACATTCTCCTTTTTAAGAGCCTCGGGAAGCTCGGGCGCTTCCTTATCGAAGCGGTTTTTAAGTTCGAATTCAAAATTCATATCATTATTCATAGTCACTCACCAGCTCTCTCTTTAACTTATCCGTGCCTCTCATAATTTTTGAACGCACCGTGTTTTCATTCATTGTCAGCATCAGGCTGATTTCCCTTGAGGTATAGCCGATACAGTAATGAAGGATGATAACCTCCCTTTCATCGTCGGAAAGCCTCATAAGGGCGTTTTTCAGACTGATTTTTTCGTTCGACTCACCGTCAAAGCTATGTACTGCAGCATCCTCACGCTCGGCAATAATTTCCCTTGAGGTTTTGCGGAAGGAAGCGGCGCAGCAGTTACGTAAAATTCTGAAAAGCCAGGATTTGAAAGAGGAAACGTTTTTAAGCTCGCCTATTTTTCTGAAGGCCGTAAGCACCGCCTCACTCACGCAGTCCTCAGCAACAGTCTGACTGCCTGTGTAATAAAAGGCAAAGCGGTACATATCCTTACTGTAAATTTCATAGAGGTCACCGAAGGCGGCGGTGTCCCCCTGCTTTGATTTTTTGACCAGATTTTCAACATTTGAGCTCATAGTTTTATCACATCCGTTCACTTATAAGATGCTTTGGGAGAATGTTTTGTTGCATCCATTATAAAATAAATTGCAATTTTTTACAACTATAATAAAAAATCCGCGGTAAATAATAATACCGAGGTGATAAATATGGATAAAAGAAAGAGTAAGCGCAACAGTCACAGAGACAATAAGGCTACAGATAAGAACATCGTTTCTCCCAAGTTCGGCAGAAAAAATGAGGATATTCCTACAGATATTCTCGGCTCATACACAGGCGCACCCCTTAACCCCTTTGACAGCACACCCGTTCAGGATGCGGATGATTTATAAGTAAAAGCATAAACAAGCAAAGTTCTTTGATTCTTTCTTACAAGAAAGAATGCCCGACCGGCGGGCACCGCCGCTGAAGCGCCGCCGGTGGCGGATAAAGCGATTTTTTCGGGGTCCCCGAAAAGCCCAATAGGCTTTTTGGGGAAGAGGAAGCAC
>JAZOVO010000052.1:0-2861 GCA_045658745.1 Acutalibacteraceae bacterium
CACTCTTCTCTTTGTCAAGACTTTTTCTGAACTTTTTTCAAGTTTTTTCAAAGCCTTTTTTGTATCGCATTTCGCTCGGTTCCTATCGTCCCCTCGCGGAATGCTTGCATATATTATCACTATTCTCCGTCTTTGTCAACAAGTTTTGCACATTTTTTCGAGAAGGTTAACACTAATCCGGGTGTATTTGAGTCATATCAACAAACAACCCACCATATATAGTATTATTTTGTAAAATATGCACTCGGCAACTGTATATAGCATAGTGTTTTCTCAGAACTATGTCTTTATATGTCGGATTTTTGCCGTCTGCAATATTACGATTAAATCGGGACAAACAAAAACACCGCCTTGTCTCCAAAGCGGTGTAATCTGTTATTTCTTATGACCTCGCCGGTCAGGCGTTACTTTTCTTGCACTCCCTCAGTCCTTTCTGCAAAAAGCAAAAAGGCAGCTCCCTCAAAGAGGGAGCCGAGTAACAGAAAGAACTTTACGTTTTTATGCTGCTTCCGTGGTTTCTTCGGGAAGCTCTGTTTCATCCTCTATAACCTCATCATCTGCATCAAGGTCAAGGTCTGCATCGTGAATTACTCCGCAAAAGGGACATTCCTTTTCAAGAACACCGAGGATTGTACCTACGATGTAGTGAATCTGAGCGATTGTATCCTCAATAAGTGCAATGCTTGTATCAACAGCCTCGAAGAACTCGTCAACTGTTACGTCAGCGGCTGATGCGGGAACAACTGCAATTGAGAATGCCATTACTATGGTCATGATTACTGCTAAAAGCTTTTTCATTATATTATCCTCCAAAGGTTTTATTTAGATAATTATACCCCTTCGGATTTTTGTTGTCAATATTTTGTTTAAAATATTTTATTTTACTTCAATAGTATAATCAAGACCGAAGCAGTCAAGGTAACGGAAATAGCCCTCGTCGCCGTCGAGCCTCTGCAATAATACGTAGCAATAATTGTCACCCTTTTGAAGCTTTGTTGTATCGATGCTCACATTAAGCTCCGACTGATTTCCGTGCATAATATTTACATCGGCATATGCCGCGCCGTCGAATACGGGCTGTATTTCATTGTTGATATAAAGACTCACTCTGTATCTGCCCGTTGCGCCGTGGAGGTTGATTATGAAATCATCGTTCTCCTTAGCCTTGGTTTTAATCCTTGTTGCGTGACCGTCAACACCCCACTCAGTAATATAAGAATCCTTTATATCCTTATAGACACTTGCGGCAACGCCCTGCATAGTATCGTAATCATTGTGAATATTTTCGAAGGAATCCTCATATTCATAGCTCTTGTAAATTCGTTCATCAAGCTCAGCTACCTTAATACCCGAGAAATTATCGGCAATAGTCGTCTTAGTTGGAGCATCCTTTTCCATTATAACTCTTATCATAGTTTCGTTCTGACGGGTATAGGATGAAGGGCCTGAAGGAATTTCATCAATATTGACAGAACACTTGTCACAAATTCTGTCATTGTCATCATCCCAATGGCATACAAAGAGCGTCTTATGCTTACTCTTGCACTGAGGATAATAATCCACATCGGGGTCAAAGATAGCCATTACATCGAGGAACAGCTCATCGCCCTTCTTTCCGATATTCGGCTCAAAGGTAAACTCTATTGATCTCACTGTACCCTGCTCATTCTCCAGATGAAGCATATCGATATCCTTGTACTCACTGTCGGCAACCTTTGCATCAAAGGTCTGCCTTACACCGTCAAGAAAAATCATAACACCTCTGTCAGGCCACTCCCAACTTTCGCCGGTATCAATAGTATATTTAAGGGTAACAGGCTCGCCTGTGTAGGTAAGAGTGTCATAATCGTCTTCCTTTTCAACAGCACCGTCAGCTTTAATCTCAATGGTTTCATAATTCTCGGGGGCGGGCTCAAAATTAAGCAGCTTCCATATGCCGTCGCCCTTAAGAAAAGCCGAGGTCGTAAATGTAAAGAGTACCGCCAGCACTGCCGCAACAACCGCAACCTTACCGAAACGGAGTTTACGTCTCGGTGCAGGCTCATTTACCTTAAACAGCTCCTCCATTTTTTCATTGAACTCATCAGTATAGGGTCTTATGATATTCTCCTCCTTGGGGAGCTTTTCTATTTCTCTTTTTGCCGCTTCTTCAAACGCTTTTCTGATTAACGGATTTCCTGCCATAATCTTCCATCTCCTTTGATATAATATTTATCAGCTTCTTTCTGCCTCTTGATAGCTGCTGCTTTACGGTTGATTCCTTTCTGCCGAGCAAGTCCGCAATATCCCTCACCGTAAGCTCATTGAGATAATAAAGGCTCAGCACATCGCGGTATCTTTCGTCAAGGCTCATAATTGACTCAACTATTATGTTGAAGCTTTCCTTTGAACAAAGGCTATCGAGCATCGACTCATCAGAGCTCTCGTCAGCCTCCTCAATCGGCAAAGCCGGCTCACGGCTCTTTTTCACCGACATATTTATTGCGGTATTTTTCGCCGCCTTTATACAATAGGAAGCAGTAGCGACCGAGTCAACGTCCCCTATTTTTTCAATATTCCTTGAAATTGCAACAAAGGCTTCATGCACCGCATCCTCGGCTGCGAAAGGGTCACCGAGAATCCTGCAGGCAGAAATATACATTCTGTTTTTATATTTTTCATATAGCTGACGAAGCTTTTGCTTATTCGCTTCGTCAGAAGCTTTGTTGGGGTGCATTTTACTCTCCCCTTTCCTGAGTATTAAAAGGCCTTTCATATATATAAACAGATTATAGCAGTAAAAGGTTACAAAAGTTATAATTTTATTTGTTGCTCTGATAAAAAAATAGCCGCGACTTTCGTCGCGCCATATTTACGTATAT
>JAZOVO010000053.1:0-6194 GCA_045658745.1 Acutalibacteraceae bacterium
ATCCCATACCTCGGGGTTAGCACGCTCAACCATCTTACGGGCTGTTTTGATATTGAGAGCAACCTTTGTTTCAAAAAGGCGCTTCATAACGAAGGGCTTGAAGAGCTCGAGAGCCATCTCCTTGGGAAGACCGCACTGATAAATCTTGAGCTCGGGACCGACAACGATAACCGAACGGCCTGAGTAGTCAACACGCTTACCGAGAAGGTTCTGACGGAAGCGGCCCTGCTTACCCTTGAGCATATCGGAAAGTGACTTGAGAGGACGGTTGTTGGGACCTGTTACGGGTCTGCCTCTTCTGCCGTTGTCGATAAGGGCATCAACAGCCTCCTGAAGCATTCTCTTCTCGTTGCGGACAATGATGTCGGGAGCGCCGAGCTCGAGGAGCTTCTTGAGACGGTTGTTTCTGTTGATAACTCTGCGGTACAGGTCGTTGAGGTCAGATGTTGCAAATCTGCCGCCGTCGAGCTGAACCATGGGACGGATATCGGGCGGAATGACGGGAACAACGTCAAGAATCATCCACTCGGGCTTGTTGCCTGAATGCTTGAAAGCATCGACAACCTCAAGTCTCTTGAGGATTCTTGCGCGCTTCTGACCGCTTGCACCTGCAAGGTCTTCGCGGAGCTGTGCATCAAGCTCGTCGATATCGATTTCGCTGAGCAGCTCTTTGATAGCCTCTGCACCCATGCCTGCACGGAAGCTGTCGCCGTACTTCTCGTACCATTCACCGTACTCTTTTTCTGTAAGTGTCTGATACTTGTTAAGAGGAGTGTCACCCGGATCGATGACAATATACATTGCAAAGTAAAGAACTTTTTCAAGATTTCTGGGAGAAATATCAAGAATGAGACCCATTCTTGAGGGGATACCCTTGAAATACCAGATGTGAGAAACAGGAGCGGCAAGCTCGATGTGACCCATACGCTCACGGCGTACCTTGGACTTTGTAATCTCAACACCGCAACGCTCACAGACCTTGCCCTTATAGCGGATTCTCTTATACTTACCGCAGTGACATTCCCAGTCCTTCATGGGACCAAAAATCTTTTCGCAGAAAAGACCGTCTCTTTCGGGCTTGAGTGTTCTGTAATTTATGGTTTCAGGCTTCTTGACCTCACCGTGTGACCATGCTCTGATCTTTTCGGGTGAAGCGAGCGCTATCTGTATGGATTCAAAGGTTATTTCGTTTGTGTTGTTATCCATTAAAACGACCTCTTTTCTATATTAAATACTTGGAAAACGGTTTACGGGGCGGACTGATTATTCGTCGTAATTATCGTCTGCGAAATCTTCATCCGTGAAGAAATCGGGCTCGATAATCTCGTCATCCCATTCGTCTGATTCTTCCTGAGAATCGCCGTTTTCAAATATGCCTTCACCCTCCTGTGAGTAACCCTGTGCATCACCTGCATCGTTTATCGTGGTGAATGCATCGTTATCAACAATGTGAAGACCGACATCATCATCGTCAAACGACTGTCTGAGGTCAATTTCGTTTCTGTCGCCGTCGAGAACCTTGACGTCAAGACCGAGTGACTGAAGCTCTTTGATAAGAACCTTGAAGGATTCGGGTACACCGGGCTTGGGTACGTTAAGACCCTTGACAATTGCCTTGTATGTGTTTACACGGCCGACAACATCGTCAGACTTGACTGTGAGGATTTCCTGAAGAGTATAAGCTGCGCCGTATGCTTCAAGTGCCCAAACTTCCATTTCACCGAAACGCTGGCCGCCGAACTGAGCCTTACCGCCGAGGGGCTGCTGCGTGATGAGTGAGTACGGACCTGTTGAACGTGCGTGAATCTTATCATCAACAAGGTGGAGAAGCTTGAGGTAATACATAACACCGACTGTTACGGGGTTATCGAACTGCTTACCTGTTCTGCCGTCTCTGAGGATTGACTTACAGTCGCTGCGAAGCTGGAATACATCTTCCTCACGGAATTCCTCGCCGTTTTCAAGAGCCTTTTCTCTTGCAGCTTCCATAAGCTTTTCCTTAGCCATTCTGAAGGCTTCAACAATATCTGTTTCGACTGCGCCGTCAAATACGGGAGTCATAACCTTGATGCCCATTGACTTTGCAGCAAAGCCGAGGTGAACCTCGAGAACCTGACCGATATTCATACGGCTGGGAACGCCGAGGGGGTTAAGAACGATATCAAGCGGAGTACCGTCGGGAAGGAAGGGCATATCCTCCTGGGGAAGAATTCTGGAAACAACACCCTTGTTACCGTGACGGCCAGCCATCTTATCGCCGACAGAAAGCTTACGCTTCTGAGCGATGTAGCAACGTACAACCTTGTTTACGCCGGGGTTGAGTTCGTCGCAGTTTTCACGTGTGAATACTTCAACATCAACAACAATACCGTATTCGCCGTGGGGAACGCGAAGAGATGTATCTCTGACCTCTCTTGCCTTCTCACCGAAGATAGCGCGGAGAAGTCTCTCTTCTGCTGTGAGCTCGGTTTCACCCTTGGGTGTTACCTTACCTACGAGAATATCGCCCGAGTGAACCTCTGCACCGACACGGATGATACCGTCTTCGTCAAGGTCCTTGAGCACGTCATCACCGACGTTGGGGATATCTCTTGTGATATCTTCCGGACCGAGCTTTGTATCACGTGCTTCAAGCTCGTACTTTTCGATGTGGATTGATGTGTAAACATCGTTACGGACAAGCTTTTCATTGATAAGAACAGCATCCTCGTAGTTGTAACCTTCCCAGGTCATAAAGCCGATGAGAGCGTTCTTACCAAGGCTGATTTCGCCAAGGTCCGTTGCAGGACCGTCTGCAATAACTTCCATATAGTCAACCTTCTGGCCTGCCTTGACGACGGGACGCTGGTTGATACATGTGCCCTGGTTGGAGCGCTGGAACTTGATAAGCTCGTAAGTGTCAACCTCACCTTCATTGGTGAGAATTTCAATCTTGTCAGCGCTGACGTAGGTAACTGTACCTGCGTGCTTTGCAACAAGTGAAACACCCGAGTCAACAGCAGCCTTGTACTCCATACCCGTTGCAACGATGGGAGCATCTGTCTTGAGAAGCGGAACAGCCTGCTTCTGCATGTTAGAGCCCATGAGCGCACGGTTGGCGTCATCGTTCTCAAGGAAGGGAATCATTGCCGTTGCAACCGAAACGAGCATCTTGGGTGAAACATCCATATAGTCAATTCTTTCACGCTCGATATCGAGGAACTCGTCACGGTGACGTGCATTGACTCTGGGATTCTTGAAGCGGTTATTTTCGTCGAGGGGCTCGTTAGCCTGAGCTACGATGTAATCATCCTCAACGTCTGCTGTCATATAAACAACCTCATCGGAAACAACGCCTGTCTCCTTATCTACCTTGCGGTAGGGAGCCTCGATGAAGCCGTAATCGTTGATTTTTGCAAATGTTGCAAGATAGGAGATAAGACCGATGTTTGGACCTTCAGGAGTTTCGATGGGACACATACGGCCGTAGTGGCTGTAGTGAACGTCTCGAACTTCGAAGCCTGCGCGGTCACGTGAAAGACCGCCGGGACCGAGAGCTGAAAGACGGCGCTTGTGTGTAAGCTCTGAGAGCGGGTTTGTCTGGTCCATGAACTGTGAAAGCGGTGAAGAGCCGAAGAACTCCTTGATAGCCGCTACAACGGGACGGATGCTGATAAGCGACTGAGGTGTGAGCTTATCGCTGTCCTGTGCCTGGATTGACATACGCTCGCGGACAACTCTTTCCATTCTGGTGAAGCCGATTCTGAACTGGTTCTGAAGAAGCTCACCTACGCAACGGATACGTCTGTTGCCGAGATGGTCTATATCATCCTTGCTGCCGAGACCGTTTGCAAGGCAGTTGAGGTAGTTGATTGATGCAAAGATATCCTCACGCACAATGTGCTTGGGAATAAGGTTGTCGCAGTTTTCGAGAAGCTTTGCAAGAATCTCTTCGTCTGTCCAGCCTTCCTCTGCTGCTGCGTCAACAAGGGGCTTGAGTGCTGCGAAGCTTACCTTCTCGTTAATTGCAGCCTCTTCAAGCTGCTCTTTTGTGAACTGCGGGAAGTATGTGCCGATATCGACCATACCGTTGGAGATGATGCATATCTGCTTGCCGTCAAGGTCAACATAAGCCTTTGTAACACCTGCCTGCTCAATCTCATATGCCTTCTCTTTTGTGATAACCTCGCCGGGCTCAGCAAGAATTTCGCCTGTTGCGGGGCTGACAATCATATCTGCAAGTGTGCAGCCTGCAAGTCTGTCAGAGATAGCGAGCTTCTTGTTGTACTTGTAACGGCCTACGCGTGAAAGGTCGTAACGGTGGGGGTCAAAGAAGAGATTGTCGAGGTGAGTCTGCGCTGTCTCGATTGAGGGCGGCTCACCGGGACGGAGCTTGCGGTAAACCTCAAGAAGAGCCTCGCCTGCATTCTGCTTCTCATCCTTTTCGAGTGTGGCGTTGATACGGATATCATCGCCGAACATATCAAGAATATCATCGTTTGTGCCCTCGCCGAGGTCTGTGCCGCAGAAGAGCGCACGGATGAATGTTGTGACAAAGATTTTTCTGTTCTTGTCAATTCTTACATAGTAAAGGTCATTCTGGTCTGTCTCGAACTCAAGCCATGCACCTCTGTTGGGGATAATCTGGGTTGTGTAGAGCTCCTTACCGACCTTATCGTGGTCGATATCGAAATAGACACCGGGTGAACGAACGAGCTGTGAAACGATAACACGCTCTGCACCGTTGATAACAAAGGTGCCGCTCTCAGTCATAATGGGGAAGTCGCCCATAAAGACTTCGTTCTCTTTGATTTCGCCTGTCTCCTTGTTGTAGAGGCGGGCGGTAACACGCATGGGTGCAGAGTAGCTTGCATCGCGCTTCTTGCACTCGGCAATTGTGTACTTGGGCTTGTCTTCCATACGGAAATCGACAAAGGTGAGGACAAGGTTGCCTGTGTAATCCGTAATTTCATCGATATCACGGAAGACCTCACGCATTCCTTTTTCGAGGAACCACTGGTAAG
The DNA here is from genome assembly GCA_045658745.1 of Acutalibacteraceae bacterium. Classification (GTDB taxonomy): domain Bacteria; phylum Bacillota; class Clostridia; order Oscillospirales; family Acutalibacteraceae; genus UBA6857. The sequence goes on from JAZOVO010000053.1 coordinate 5,004, forward strand.
ACTTCTTCTGGATTTCGATGAAGTTGGGCATACCCATAACCTCATTGTTCCTGCCGTAGCTCAATCTTTCGATTTTGCCGTGCTTGACCATTTTGGCTGCTTTAGCCATAGGCAAATCACTCCATTCTTATTGTATATCGCAGTTAGAAATTTGACCGGAATTTGCTGTGATTTTTAGTCGTTTTGCACAACTAAAAATCGGACTTTTTAGCGAAGCCGCTATAAATCCATTTTAATTGTAATTAGGTATTATAAGGCATATTTCGGACAAAGTCAATAGCTTTTTTACTCAAAATGTAAAGTTTTTTACTTTATTTTTGTCGTTTTGCCTGCATATCCGAAATTTTTACCGAACACAAAAAAACGCACACTTTCGCTCTGTATAGGCATTTAAGCCGTAAACACGAGGTAAAGTGTGCGCAAAATATTATTTGGTAAAATTTAACCTATTTTATTAAGGAATGCCTTTGTTCGCTCGGATTTCGGGTTGACAAGCACCTCTTCGGGTGCGCCCTGCTCCTCGATAACACCGTCTGCCATAAAGATAACCTTATCGGAAACGTTCTTGGCAAACTCCATTTCGTGCGTTACAATTACCATTGTGCAGCCCGAATTCTTGAGCGCCTTGATAACGTTGAGAACCTCCTGCGTAAGCTCGGGGTCGAGTGCCGAAGTTGGCTCATCAAAGAAAAGAATCTTGGGGTTGAGTGCAAGCGCACGTGCAATTGCAACACGCTGCTGCTGACCGCCGGAAAGTTCACAGGGATAGTTATTCATCTTATCCGACAAATTGACCTTTTCAATAAAATCCTTAGCTTTCGCCTCTATCTCTTCGTGAATCTGCTTCTTATTATTCTTATAGTCAGGTCTGTCCTTCGCCTGCAATTTCATTGCGAGCGTAACATTCTGTAAAACGTTATACTGCGGAAAAAGGTGGAATTGCTGAAAAACAAGACCAACGTTTAGCTGATTTGTTCTCTTCTGCTGTTTGGTAAGCTGAACATCAGACGAAGAATCAAATATCTTGTTACCGTCTGCAACAATCCTGCCCGAGTCTGCTATTTCAAGCGAATTGATACAGCGTAAAAGTGTTGTCTTACCGCTGCCCGAAGAACCGATTATAGAGAGAACCTCGCCTTTTTCAAGGTCGAAACTAATGCCCTTGAGTACCTCTACCTTACCGAAATTCTT
>JAZOVO010000054.1:0-32946 GCA_045658745.1 Acutalibacteraceae bacterium
AATCATAACCACCCGTCAAACGGGTGGTTTGCTCGCCCCTAAAAGGGGCAGTTACCGGCCAGCGCCTAAAGACGCTGGCTTTCACTTTTGTTCAAGCCTATTGCCTTTGCCACTTTTGCCGCCCCTTAAAGGGCGTTTGTATTACCTGCCACCCTTAAAAGGGTCTTCGTATTCTCGTACACTTAATTTATCCAGTGCTATATCATGTTTTTCTTGCTCTTCTATATACTTTCGAATTGTTGCTTCATTTAATCCTACTGTACTTACATAATATCCTTCTGCCCAAAAGTGTCGATTTCCATATTTGTATTTCAAGTTTGCATGCTTGTCAAATATCATCAGTGCACTTTTACCTTTTAAATATCCCATAAATGTTGACACACTCATTTTTGGTGGTATACTTAATAACAGATGTACATGGTCTGGCATCATATGTCCTTCCAGTATTTCTACTCCTTTATATCTGCATAGTGTTCTTATTATTTCTTGCAAGTCAGCTCTGTACTGTCCGTATATTGCCTTTCTTCTATACTTCGGTATGAACACTATGTGATATTTACACATCCACTTTGTGTGAGATAAACTATTTGTTTTATTTGCCATAAAAAGCTCCTTTCTTTTGTCTGCAATAAGCCTGAACAACTTTATTGTAGCAGAAAGGAGCTTTTTTTGTAGTATAACTTTTTATTACCCACCCGCATAGCGGGTGGTTGTCTGTTTCGGACGTCCCGTCCTCAACTGGCTCAAGCCATTAAAACAAGGTCACGGAATTTTCAAATCCGTGACCCTTACTTTTAATTGATATTTGTTCCATCGCTCGCCGCGTGGCGTTCTTTCTTGAAAGAAAGAACCAAAGAACTTTGAATTTTCCTGTTTTTAGCCCTTCTTAAACTGCTTCTTCATTCTCAATTCCTTGGAGAGAATTGCCTTGCGAAGACGGAGTGAAACGGGTGTAACCTCAAGAAGCTCGTCATCCTTGATAAACTCCATGCACTGTTCAAGAGAAAGATTTGTAGGAGGAACAAGACGGAGCGCATCGTCAGAGCCCGAAGCACGGGTGTTGGTAAGGTGCTTCTGCTTACAAACGTTACATACAACGTCCTCACTCTTTGCACACTCGCCGACAATCATACCCTCATATACAGGCACACCTGCACCAATGAAGAGTCTTCCTCTGTCCTGGGTGTTGAAAAGGCCGTAGGCGGAGCTTTCGCCCGTTTCGTGAACGACAATAGATCCGCGTTCACGGGTAACAATATCGCCCTTATAAGGCTCGTAGCCTGCAAAAAGCTGGTTCATAATACCGTTACCGTTCGTATCGGTCATAAACTCACTGCGATAGCCGATAAGACCTCTTGCGGGGATTCTGAACTCAAGGTGAGTCGAGCCGCCGTCACGTGTGCCCATATTTTCAAGCTCACCCTTACGTGAGCAGATTTTTTCAATTACCGCACCCGCATACTGGTCGGGCACCTCAACAATAAGAAGCTCCATAGGCTCAAGAGTCTGTCCATTTTCGTCCTTTTTAAGAATAACCTTGGGACGCGAAACAGAGAACTCATAACCCTGACGGCGCATTGTTTCAATAAGGATTGAAAGATGAAGCTCACCTCTGCCGCTAACCTTGAAGGCATCGGTGGTTTCGGTCTCCTCAACGCGCATGCTTACGTTGGTTTCAACCTCCTTGAAAAGGCGGTCACGGATGTTACGTGAGGTGACAAACTTGCCCTCCTTACCTGCAAAGGGGCTGTTATTTACAATAAAGTTCATTGAAATTGTAGGCTCGTCTATCTTAACGAAGGGAAGAGGCTCAACGTGGTCGGGGTCGCAGGCGGTTTCACCTATATTAAGCTCTGCAATACCTGATACACAGATAAGGTCACCGAGCTTTGCACTTTCAACCTCAACCCTTTTAAGTCCCTCAAACTGATAAAGCCGGGAAATTCTTACATTTTTTCTTTCGCCCTCGTTATTACAGAGCACAACTGCCTGACCCTGCTTTACAGAGCCTCTTTCAACTCTACCGATACCGATTCTGCCGATATAATCATCGTAGTCAAGGGAGGAGAAAAGAATCTGTGTGGGGCCGTCAAGCTCACCCTTGGGAGGCTCGATATTTTCAAGGATAGCGTCAAGAAGCGGACGCATATCACCCTCGCGTACAGTTTCGTCAAGGGAAGCGTAGCCATCCCTTGCGGAAGCGTATACTACAGGGAATTCAAGCTGATCATCGTCTGCACCAAGCTCAATGAAAAGGTCAAGCACCTCGTCAACAACCTCGGCGGGTCTTGCGCCTGGACGGTCAATCTTGTTGACAACAACAAGCACCTTCTTGCCAAGGCCGAGTGCTTTTTTAAGCACGAATCTTGTCTGGGGCATACAGCCCTCAAAGGCGTCAACAAGCAGAAGCACACCGTCAACCATCATAAGGATACGCTCAACCTCACCGCCGAAGTCAGCGTGACCCGGAGTGTCAACAATGTTGATTTTTGTGTCCTTATAATAAATTGCAGTATTTTTGGAAAGAATTGTAATACCTCTTTCCCTTTCAAGGTCGTTTGAGTCCATAACGCGGTCCGCTACCTGCTCGTTTGCACGGAAGGTACCCGCCTGCTTGAGCATTTCGTCAACCATTGTTGTTTTACCGTGGTCAACGTGAGCGATAATTGCAATATTTCTGACTTCGTTTCTTACGTCCATTATTTCACCTGATTTTCATAGATTTAACTTTATTATTTTATCACTATTTTTTCCGTTTGGCAAGTTGAAATTGCATATACGGGAGCAGTAATTTTTGTACACAGTAAACAAAACACCGCTCCCCTCTTTATGCTTGACAACCATTATTTTATTTAGTACAATATTATGGTATATAAATACTTTGAAAGAAGGGAATTTTATGAAGTACATATGGGAAAATCCTGAAATAATCAAAGAGAACAAGGAGGACGGCCACGCTCTCGCCCTTTGCTATGACAAGGCTGACCTTGCCGCCAAAAGAGCCACCTCTCCCTACAAGCTTTCGCTCAACGGAAAGTGGAAATTTTTCTGGTACAAGGGCGTAGGCGAGTTACCCGCAAAATACAGAAACCCCGATTTTGACGACAGCAACTGGGAGGATATCACTATCCCCGGCGTATGGCAGTTCCAGAAGGACTACACAAAGCCCTGGTATTATGCAAACTCCTTCCCCAACTGCATCTGCGTTGACAAGAAGAAAATCCCCTCCATTGACCTCAAGGGTCAGGAGGTTGCTATGCACAGAACCACCTTTGTTGTTCCCGAGGGCTGGGACGGAAGAGAAATCTTCCTTCACTTCGGCGCAGTAAAGGCGGGTATCAGTGTTTACCTTAACGGCGAATACATAGGCTATTCACAGGGCTCAAACACACCCCATGAGTTTGATGTAACCTCCTTTGTAAAGCCCGGCGTGAACACCCTTGCCGCTGAGGTTTACCGCTACACCGACGGTACCTACCTCGAGGACCAGGATATGTGGTTCCTTTCAGGTATCTACCGTGAGGTTTATCTCTACAGTGAGCCCAAGGTATGCATCCGTGATTTCTTTGCAAGAACACCTCTTGTAAACGATTATACCGACGCCGACCTTGACCTTGACCTCTACCTCAAAAACTATACAGGCGCAGTAAAAGCCGTAAATATTGAAGCTTCTCTTCTCACCGATGACAAGCCCATCGTTATCGGCAAAAAGGACCTCGTAATTGAGGGTGCAGAAGCAAAGGTAAGCTTCCGCGAAAGAATTCTCAAGCCTCTTCTCTGGTCAAGCGAAAGCCCCACTCTTTATACGGTCATTATGAAAATCACCTGCGACGGTGCCGTTACCTACAAGTCAATGCGTCTCGGCTTCAAGCAGATTGAAATCAAGGGCGAAAAAATCCTCGTAAACGGCAAGCCCCTTCTTATAAGAGGTGTAAACCGTCACGACTACGACCCCGACCACGCATGGGCAGTACCCGACGAGAGATACATCCAGGACCTCAATATAATGAAGCGCAACAATATCAACTCCATCCGTACAAGCCACTACCCCAATGACCCCCGCTTCTATGAGCTTTGCGACGAATACGGCTTCTATGTTATGGACGAATGCGACCTTGAAACCCACGGCGTAAGAAGAAAGAACGTTCCCGGTGACAACCCGATGTGGACAAAGGCTGTTGTTGACCGTATGGAAAGAATGGTGCTTCGCGACAGAAACCACGCATGCGTATTTATGTGGAGTCTCGGTAACGAGGCAGGTGACGGAAGCAACTTCCTTCGTATGAAGGAAGCGGCACTCAGGCTTGACAACACCCGTCAGTTCCACTATGAGGGTGACTTTGACTTTACAAAGAGTGACGTTATCAGCCGTATGTACCCCACCGAGGATCAGGTTGAAAAGCTCGGCAAAAGAGAACCTCTTACAATCACCTGGTTTGATAACATTGCAAACTCCCTTGCAGCAGACAGCAAGCCCATTCCCAAGGAGCTTTACACAAAGCCCGTTGTTTTCTGCGAATATGCTCACGCTATGGAAAACTCACTCGGCAACTTCCAGGAGTATATGGACGCCTTTGAAAAGTACGACAATCTCTGCGGCGGTTACATCTGGGACTTTGTTGACCAGGCTATCCACAAGGTCAGCAAGGACGGCGAGGATATGTGGCTTTACGGCACGGATTACAACGAAAAGAGCTTCTGGGCTCTTCCTCCCTACAACACCTGTGCAATTGTAGGCAGTAACACCTACTTCAACGCAAACGGCATCATCACCGCCGACAGAAAGGTGCATCCCTCAATTCACGAGGTAAGAAAGGTTTACTGTGAAATTCAGATTAAGGCCGTTGACCTTGAAAAGGGCGTTTTCCTTCTCAAGAACAAGCAGATGTTCTCCGACCTTAAGAAGTTTGATATTCAGTATATCATCACAAATAACGGCGAAAAAATCAAGGAGGGCATCCTTAAGAGAAGCTCCTTTGAAAATCTTGCTCCCTTAAGCGAAATGGAATTCGTCTTTGATTACGGCATCGACAAGCTGCCCGAGGGCGAGGTAATCATCACCTTCTCCTTCATCCGCCGTGACGACTGCCGCTTTGCAAAGGCAGGCTACGAGCAGGGCTTTGACCAGTTCATCCTCAAAAAGGCTGACGAAAAAGCAGAGCCTGCTTGCGACGGTGCGATCACCGTTGAAGGTACTGAAAAGGAATGTGTAATCAAGGGCCACGGCTTCACCTACACCTTTAAGAAGGGTCTTCTTGCTTCAATTGTAAAGGACGGCAAGGAATACCTTAAGGGCGAGCTCAGACCTAACTATTACAGAGCACTTACCGACAACGATATTGACTATATCAACTTCGTTCCTCCCCTCATTCCCGCTCATCCCCTTCACGCCTGGAGACTTGCCTCAAACAGCCTTAAGACAAAGGCAACAAGCGTTCAGAAGACTGCAAGAGGAGCAGAGATTACAACAAGCATTTCCGCTGTGGGCATGAAGGATGCAAGGCTTTCATACATTGTTTATCCCAACGGTAAAATTGAAGTAACGGAAGCAGGCACCCCCATTATGGATATGGTGCGCTTCGGTACTACACTTACAATGGACAGAGTCTTTGAAAATGTAAAATGGTATGGCAGAGGCCCGCACGAGAACTATATTGACAGACGCGTAGGTGCAAGGGTAGGTCTTTACGAGATGACCGTAACTGACCTTGAGCATCATTATATGAGACCTCAGGAAAACGGTCACAGAACCGATATCCGTACCCTTGAGGTTACAAACGCAGAGGGTCAGGGTCTCAGGTTCACTCACAAGGGTGAGACCTTCGAGTTCAACTGTCACCATTACACAGTCAACGAGCTTGACGATGCAACTCACATTCACTCCTTCAAACACAAGGATTTCACCACCGTATGCATTGACCACAAGCAGAGAGGCATCGGCGGTGACACACCGGGTAACGCTTGTCTTCGTGAGCCCTATATTATGCACGGTAATACGAAGTATGAGTTCAGCTTTGTGATTGAAGTAGTTTAAAAAAAGTAAAGTTCTTTGGCATCGTCTCCGAAGCGCGTCCGGTGGACGATGAAGCGAGGTGACGATGGCGCAGCGGTCAAAATCCATAGGCGCTCCAAGCCGTTATGGATTTTGGGAACCGCAAGAGGACTCTTTTCTTACAAGAAAGGTAACGCCCGACCGGCGAGGTCATTAAACAAATTATTATAAAACGAAGGTCACGGAGAAAAAATCCGTGACCTTTTACATTCTTGATACTGCTTCAACGCAAAAAACAAACAACCTCATTATAATAAAAGCAGGTGTTTAAATTTAACACCTGCTTTGTTGTATTTCGTTTGATGTAAGGGGTTTCACCCCTTACAATCCCTGACAAGCTTTTGTAAAAGCTTGACCAAAACTTTGCTTTTTTTACTCCATTTCAAAGCTGCCCGTGTAAAGCTGATAATACTTTCCGCCCTCATCAATAAGCTTCTGATGATTGCCCTCTTCTATTATCTCGCCCTTTTCAAGCACAACAATATTATCGGAGTTTCGCACCGTTGAAAGACGGTGAGCAATAACAAATACCGTCCTGTTGTCCATCAGCTTGTCCATACCGATTTCAATAAGTCGCTCCGTTCTTGTGTCAACCGAGGAAGTTGCCTCGTCAAGAATAAGCAAGGGAGCCTTTGCAATTGCGGCACGGGCTATATTGATAAGCTGTGCCTGACCGACAGAAATATTGGTAGCATCAGGCTTAATCTGAGTCTCATAGCCCTCGGGAAGCTTTTCGATAAAGGAGTGTGCATTTGCAAGCTTCGACGCCTCAATAACCTCCTCATCGGTAGCATCAAGCTTACCGTAGCGGATGTTTTCCTTAATAGTGCCCGAGAAAAGCTTTGTATCCTGAAGCACCATCGCCATCGAGGAACGAAGGTCATCCTTCTTAATCTCCTTGATGGGGATTCCGTCATAGGTGATTTCACCCTTATCAATTTCGTAGAAGCGGTTGATAAGGTTTGTGATGGTAGTCTTACCTGCACCCGTTGAGCCTACGAAGGCAATCTTCTCGCCCTCTTTAGCATTGATATTAATATTCTTAAGCACCTCTGTACCCTCAACGTAGGAGAAGGTTACATCCTTAAGCTCAATGTGACCCTTGAGAGGAACATACTTAACGCCGTCCTCTTCGGGAAGCTTCCATGCAAAGCTACCTTCAGCCTCATCAGTTTCAACATCCTCACCGAGTGCATTTTTAATAATCCTTACAAGGGTTGCTCTGCCCTCATCGGTTTCGGGATCGGTATCAAGAACCTCAAATACGCGCTCTGCACCTGCAAGAGCAGCAACAAGTGAGCTGTAGCAGCCTGCAAGGGATGCGATAGGTGAAGCGTAGCTCTTTGATTTGTCAAGATATGCGATAAGGTTAGGCACGTCTATACCACCCTCAAGTACAAGGAATGCACCGAGGAAAACAACAATTGCATAGTTAACACGGGTAATCATTGACATAAGCGGACCCATAAAGCCGCCGATGATATTAGCCTTAACGCCCGTTTTACGGTAATTTTCGTTAAGCTCGCTGAACTGAGCCTTTGTGCTGCTTTCACGGGAGAAAAGCTTTACAACCTTGATGCCCTTGATATACTCCTCAATATAAGCATTACACTCGGCTATTGCCTTCTGCTGCTTTTTGAAAAGAGGCGAGCACTTACTCGTGATAATAAATACAACGGCGAACATAAGCACAATCGCAACGGTAATTGTAAGCGTCAGCTTCCAGCTCATAAAGATCATGATTCCGATTGTCATAACAGCCGAAATAAAGGATGAAATAAGAGTCGGGAAGTTATCGCTTACAAGGTTACTTACCCTGCTTACGTCATTTGTAAAATGGCTCATAATTTCGCCGGTTTTTCTCTTATCAAAAAACTCAAGCGGTAAGGTCTGAATGTGATTGAAAAGGTCACGGCGCATATTTTTAAGGGTATGGCTTGAAACGTAAAGCATTATCCTTGTATAAGCAAGGTTGCAGGAAGCGGAGAAAACATAGCATACCGCCATAATCACAAGCCATTTGATAATTTCGGAAAGCGCACCATCGGCATCACCCGTACCTGTAATAACTTCCTCAAGAATACGGTAAACGGGAATCATAAAAAGTGAGGCAATTACGCTTGTAACCGTTGTAAGAACAACAAGAATTGCGACAACTACAAGCAATACCTTATACTTTGTAATATAGGAAATAAGGCGCTTTGTTGCCGTCTTTATATCCTTAGGCTTTGCCTTTTTCTTTTTTTCTTCCTTCTTTTCGCGCTCCTTGCGCTCTTCCTCGGTTTCGTTTTCCGGGATTTTCTTTTTCGCTCTTTCGGCTCTGCGCTTTTCACGCTTTTCCTTTTTGGAAAGCTTTTTTTCTTCTGCCTTTTCCTCAGCAGCGGTATCGGTTACTGCCTCTGCAGCCTCTTCGGTTAAAAGCTCAGCTTCCTTTACCTCTTCTTTAACTTCACTTGCTTTGGAGTTATTATTCACTGTGCCAACACTCCTTCCTGCTGTGAAACAAAGATTTCCTTATAAATTTCACTGCTTTCCTTAAGCTCATCGTGGGTACCGATAGCGTGAATTCTGCCGTTGTCCATAACAACAATTCTGTCGGCATCCATAATTGAGGTGATTCGCTGTGAAATGATGATTTTTGTTATGCCCGCAAACTCATCACTTCTGAGCGCTCTGCGGATAAGGGTATCCGTTGCGGTGTCAACTGCACTTGTCGAGTCGTCAAAAATGAGAATCTTAGGCTTTTTGATGAGCGCACGTGCGATACAGATTCTCTGCCTCTGTCCGCCTGAAACGGTGTTACCGCCCTGACCGAGCTCAGTATCATAGCCCTTTTCAAAGCCCTCGATAAACTCATGAGCCTGAGCAGCCTTTGCTGCGGCAATAATCTCCTCCTCGGTTGCATCAAGCTTACCCCAAAGGATATTGTCCCTGATTGTGCCTGAGAAGAGAAGGCTCTGCTGAAGCACAACGGAAATTTCGTCACGGAGATTTTTGAAGGAATAGTCCTTTACGTTTCTTCCGCCGATAAGTACCTCGCCCTCATCGGCATCGTAAAGACGGGGAATAAGCTGAATAAGCGTGGACTTTGATGAGCCCGTACCACCGATAATACCGAGGGTTTCACCCGAAGCAACACTGAGGCAGATATCCTCAAGGATATTCTTCTCGGCGTCTCTGTTATATTTAAAGGAAACATTTTTAAATTCAATTGAGCCGTCCTCAACGGTAAGGCTTCTGTCAGCACCTGCATCACTTACTGCAGGCTCCTGCCTGAACACCTCGCTGATTCTGTCGATGGAAGCCTTTGCCATAATCATGCTTACAAAAACAAGAAGCACCGTCATAAGTGAAGAAAGCACCTGTGTGATGTATGCAATGAAGGCGGTAAGACTGCCGACGGTAAGACCCGTTTCGTCAAGTGCGGCGGCGGGATTACCGACAATGATTTCACTGCCGCGCCACAGGGCAAAAACCATACAGCCGTAAATAACAAACATAATTGCAGGCATAATATAAAGCACGAGGGACTGAGCCTTTATGCTGAGCTTCATAACAGCCTCATTGACAGAAGCAAAGCGCTCCTTTTCGTGCTCCTGACGGACAAAAGCCTTAACAACACGGATACCGTTGATATTACCGCGGAGCACGCCGTTGAATTCGTCGGTCTTTTTGAGCATCTTTTTGAAAATAGGAACAGCCATTGCTCCCATTGCGCCGAGAATAATAACGATTGCGGGAAGCGCAGCATAGAAAACAACGGAAAGGTCACGGCTGATTTCAAGGGCGTAAGCAAGTGCGCTTACAAGCATAAGAGGTCCCTTGATAAAGGTGACAATTGTGTTCTTGTAAACATTCTGCACCTGTGAAACGTCACTTGTCATTCTTGTGATAAGTGATGAAATTTTAAGCTTATTTATATTTTCGAAGGAGAGATCCTGCGTTTTATTGAAAAGCTCTCTTCTTAAGTTTGCACCGAAGCCCATGCTTGCAATAGCGCTGCAGCGTGATGCAATATAGCCTACAACAAGCGTAACGGCACAAAGCAGGAGCATCTTTAAAAGCTCCACGGAAAGCTCCTGTGTTATTATCGCTCTTGAAGCCTCAGAGCCGGGCTCAAGGGTATAAAGCATATCCACAACCCTGCCCATTGCCTTGGGTATTTCAAGCTCGATAATAATGTCAAAATAAATCATAAAGGGGCAGATGATTGTAAGAAATCTGTAGCCCTTTGTAAAAGACATAAAGCGTTTGAACAAAATATCTCCTCCAATGTTTTAAAATTCGGAAATTTTAAAAATCCTCAACACTTAACCCATAGGTATAAGTGCCTTTGTAAGTGCAAAGTAAATAATAAGCGAAATCGTATCCACCAGCGTGGTGATAAGCGGACCTGCCATAAGTGCAGGGTCAAGCTTCAGAATTTTCGCTACAATCGGAAGCGTACAGCCGATTGTTTTTGAAACAATTACAACTGCCGCAACGGAAAGTGAAACAACCATAATAACGCTGTTGGTTGTGTCACCGCCGGTAAGGGCTCTTACAATAAGCATTCTCGCCACATTGGCAACGGCAAGAGCAACACCCACCATAAGAGAAACGCGGATTTCCTTCCACAGTATTTTAAAGTAGTCCTTGATTTTAACCTCGCCCAGAGCAAGACCGCGGATGATAAGAGTCGAAACCTGATTGCCCGAGTTACCGCCTGTACCCATAAGCATAGGGATGCATGCCGTAAGACCTGCAATTGTTGCAAGCTGAGCCTCAAAGCCCTCGATAATCTGCCCCGTAAAGGTCGAGGCAATCATAAGAAGCAGAAGCCATCCGAAACGGTTCTTCGCAAGGGAGAAAACGCCCGTTTTGAGGTACTCATCCTCTGACGGAGTAAGAAGGGCCATCTTTTCCATATCCTCTGTGGCCTCTTCATCAATAATATCAACGATATCGTCGATGGTGATAATGCCGACGAGTCTGTCCTCCTTGTCCGTTACGGGAACGGAAAGAAGGTCGTACTTTTTAGCTACGGAGGCAACCTCTTCCTGGTCGTCCATTGTACGCACAAATATAAGCTGCTCATCGTCACTCATGATGTCTGTAAGCAGGGTGTCGTCATCATTGAGCAGAAGTCTTCTCAACGGAAGAGTACCGACAAGCCTTCTGCCGTCATCAATAACGTAGCAGGTATAAATCGTTTCCTTATCAATACCGTTACGACGGATACTCTTTACCGCCTCAGCAACGGTCAGTCTGTCGTGAAGCTCAACCATTTCGTTGGTCATCACGCTGCCCGCGGAGTTTTCGGGATATTTAAGAAAACGGTTGATTGTATCTCTTGTTTCCTTGTCCGTGTTTGCAAGCACGCGCCTTACAATATTAGCGGGAACCTCCTCAAGGAAGTCAACGGCGTCGTCCACAAACAGGTCGTCCATAAGTCGCTGAATTTCGCTGTCAGTAATCGACTGCACAATTGCCTGCTGGTTGTCAAGGTCAAGGTATGCGAAAACGTCTGCCGAAATATCCTTCGGAAGGATGCGGAAAAGACGTACCGCAATTTTGTCATCGTCAAACTCCATAATGAATTCGGCGATATCGGGATAAGCCATGTCGGCAAGCTCGTCCCTCAGAAGCTTCAGGTTGTTATCCTCGAGCAGAGTGCGAAGATAAGTGAAATCCTGTTCATTCATTTTTTCACCGGCTTTCTCAGCAGAGCTCTGTCGGTAAAACGGCAGGGTCTGCATAGATTTTTGTTAAATTGCACGCGTTAGGTTTACTATCGCCATCCATGTGCGACCCACCTCCTGATAATGAATTTGAGGGCTATTTGCCCATACTATAGTATTGTACAATTTTACGCCCTTAAAGTCAACAAAAAAGCTAATTAAAATGCAAAAAAATACACCGTCAAGGCATTCCCTGACGGTGAGATAAATAAGTCTTTTCAAAAAATTTACTTTTTACTCCAGGTTGAAGGAGAAAGTGCTATAAGCATAGGATAAATTTCAAGCCTGCCGAAAAGCATTGCAAAGGAAAGCACGATTTTTGAAAGAGGTGAAAACGCCGCATAGCTTGAAGCGGGACCTGCCGCACCGAAGGCAGGACCGATATTGTTTACACAGGAAACCGCCGCCGTAATATTTGTTTCAAAATCAAAGCCGTCAAGACTGATTATAAGAAAGCAGGTACATATAATCATAATGTAAACAACAAGATATGCCGAGGTTGAGCTTACCACCTGGTCATCCATACGGTTACCCTCAAATCTCATTGTTGTCACGCTGCGCGGATGAAGCAGCTTTTTGATTTCCCTTCTGACCTTCTTGACAAGTATAACAACCCTTGCGCACTTGAAGCCACCTGCTGTTGAGCCTGCACAGCCACCCATAAACATAAGCAGAAAAATAATTGACTTTGAGAAGGACGGCCAAAGATTAAAGTCCGTCGTAGCGTAACCTGTTGTACTCATTGCCGTTGCAATCTGAAATGCAGTATGACGGAGAGCTTCTCCGGCTGAGCTGAACAAGGGTCTGACGTTTATACATATAAGAATGATACAGCTTATAATTACACCGAGATAAAACTTAAGCTCCGTGCTTTTCAGAATACTCTTGAATTTTCTTAAAATAAGCAGATAATAAATGTTGAAATTCACACCGAAAATAAACATAAATATCGTCGTTACCCACTGAAGATAAGGAGAATAGGAGCCGAAGGAGTCGACCTTTACGCCGAAGCCGCCGGTGCCCGCCGTACCTACAGCATGAACAATGCTTTCAAAAAGCGGCATTCCGCCGATTAAAAGGAAGACTATGTTCAACAATGTAAGGGCAATATAAATCACGTAAAGTATACGCGTTGTCTGCTTCATTTTAGGCACAAGCTTACCGACAACAGGACCCGGTGACTCTGCTCGCAGAATGTGAATGCTTCTGTCGGAAAGATTATTCACAACCGCCATTACAAAAACAAGCACACCCATACCGCCAAGCCAATGAGTAAAGGAACGCCAGAATAAAAGTCCCTTGCTCATACTCTCAACATCCGTGAGAATCGATGCGCCCGTTGTTGTAAAGCCGCTTGCCGTTTCAAAAAAAGCATCAATGTATGAGGGAATTTCTCCGCTGAGATAAAACGGCATAGCGCCGATTGCAGAGAGAGCAAGCCAGCAAAGGGCAACAATAACAAAGCCCTCCCTTGCAAAAATAACCTTTGACGAGGGCTTGAAAACAAAGGTAAGGAAAAAACCGACCGCAAGAGAAACACCTATTGCAATAAGGAAATCTCTTACACAAGCCTCTTTATAGATGAGAGATGTAATAAGCCCGGGAAGCAGAAGCACCGCTTCAAGCTTGGTGACATTACCCACCATATATAAAATCATTCTTCTGTTCATTTTATTACCTCAGGATTTCCGAAAGGTCGTTAAGTCGGTTGTTTGCACTAAGGACAATTACTCTGTCGCCGCTCTGAATTCTATCGTCACCGGTCGGAATAAGAGCCTTTTTACCGTGACGGATAATACCCACAACAAGTATACCCTGCTTGATTGCAAGCTCCCTGAAGGGAATGTCAAGGTAAGGTGCACCCTCTTTTGCGACAAATTCAAGCGCCTCCGCCTTGCCGTCCATAATTTTGTAAAGGGTTTCAACTGCGCTTCCTCTTGAATTACCGAGGGCTCGCGTATATCTGAGGAGAATTTCCGCAGTCAGCTCCTTTGTTGAAACGGTGTAGTCAAGACCCATGCTTTCCGCAACGTCAACAAGCTCTGCCTTATTGACCTTTGAAATAACCGTAGGCACATTCTGACGGGAAACGAAAAGAGAAGTAAGAAGATTAAGCTCGTCAAGCTGTGTAAGGCAGAGGAAGGCGTCAAGATTTCTCATACCCTCCTCAAGCAAAAGCTCTCTGTTTGAGCCGTCACCATTGATTATAATTGCATTTTTGGGAAGCATCTCACTGAGCTCACGGCAACGGTCAATATTTTTTTCAACAATTCTTACATCGTTACCCGAAGCAAGAAGCATACCAGCAAGATAGTATGCTGTTTTGCTTCCGCCGACAATCATAATATTCCTTGCCTGTCTTTTAAGCAGACCGAGACCCTTGAGAAGCTTCTGCATATCTCCCGGTGAAGCAGCAATTGAAATCACATCCCCTGCTTTAAGCTCAAAGCTGCCGTCAGGGATAATAAGCTCACCTTGTCTCAGAACTGCAGCAATAAGGAATTCCACCTTCTGCTTTTCACGGATTTTCGAAAGCTTTTTGCCGCAAAGATCGCTCTCGGGCTTAAGACGTACCTCAATCATTTCAAGGTTGCGTCTTGCAAAATAATCAACCTTGAAGGCCGAAGGAATTTTCAGAATATTGTAAAGCTCCTGAGCCATAAGGCGCTCAGGATTGATTGCCATAGAAAGCTCCAGCTTATGACGCATAAAGGCAAGGGAATCACCGTTATACTCAGGATTCCTTATACGGGCAACGGTGTTTTTTGTACCCATCTCCCTTGAAAGGAAGCAGGAAAGCATATTCAGCTCATCGGAAGCTGTTACGGAAATAATAAGATCTGCCTCCTTTGCGCCTGCACTTTCAAGCACGTTGCAGTCAACACCGTTACCGCACACACCCATACAGTCATATACATTAGTGATTTCTTCAACTACTGCATTGTCTGTATCAATTACGGTGACATCATGACCCTCGCCCACAAACTCTTCAACAAGTCTGTATCCGATTTTGCCGCAGCCTACAACAATTATATTCATAAAAGTGTTTCCTTTCTGGATAAAAGCCATACTATATATTTCGGATTTTACTACTATTTTAAACAAAAATCAAGTGTTAATATTTTTTACGCCTCCTTACTTGTTTTTTTGAGGCAAAAAACTATTGATTTTACTAATTTAATGTGCTAAAATGATGATGTATTTTTTTGTAGAAGGAGAATATCTCATGGAAAAAATCAGAATGGGTAAAATTGTTGAGATGGACGGCGACGAAATGACCCGTATCATCTGGAAAATGATAAAAGACGAGCTTCTTTCACCTTATGTTGAGCTCAACACAGAATATTACGACCTCGGTCTCCCCTACCGCGACGAAACAAACGATCAGGTAAGCATTGACGCAGGTGAGGCAATCAAAAAGTACAAGGTCGGCGTTAAGTGTGCAACCATTACTCCCAACGCTCAGCGTGTTGAGGAATATAAGCTCAAGGAAATGTGGAAGAGTCCCAACGGCACAATCCGCGCAATCCTTGACGGCACCGTTTTCAGAACTCCTATCCTTGTAAGCGGTATCAAGCCCACCGTAAGAACCTGGAAGGAGCCTATCACAATTGCCCGTCACGCCTACGGTGACGTTTATAAGGCAAGTGAGTTCCGCACGAGCAAACCCGGCAAGGCAGAGCTTGTTTTCACAAGCGTTGACGGTGAAGAGGAAAGAGCAACTATCTATGACTTTGAGTGCGGCGGCGTGCTTCAGGGTATGTACAACAAGGACAGCTCAATCGAGTCCTTTGCACACTCCTGCTTCAAATATGCTATCGACACAAAGCAGGACCTCTGGTTCTCAACAAAGGACACAATTTCAAAGAAATACGACCAGACCTTCAAGCTTATCTTTGAGGACATCTATAACAAGAACTACAAGGAAAGGTTTGAGGAGCTCGGCATTGAGTACTTCTACACCCTTATTGACGATGCCGTTGCAAGAGTTATCCGTTCAAAAGGCGGCTACATCTGGGCATGTAAAAACTATGACGGCGACGTTATGAGCGATATGGTTTCCACCGCCTTCGGCTCCCTTGCAATGATGACAAGTGTACTTGTTTCACCCGACGGCAACTATGAATATGAGGCTGCTCACGGCACAGTTACAAGACACTACTACCGTTACCTTGAGGGTGAAAAGACCTCAACCAACCCCATCGCAACAATTTTCGCATGGACAGGCGCACTTTCAAAGCGCGGTGAGCTTGACGGCAACAAGGAGCTTATGGATTTTGCCGCAAAGCTTGAAAAGGCTTGTATCGATACCATCGAAAGCGGTAAAATGACAAAGGACCTTGTAGGTCTCTGGGAGGGCAGCGAGGCAACTGCACTCACAACGGAAGAATTTATAATGGCTATCAAAGAGGAGCTTGAGAAGGCACTTTAATCACACATCAAAAGCAGCCGCAGATAATTTTCTGCAGCTGCTTTTTTATCCCTTGCCGAATACTCCAAAAATGCGTCCCCGTTTTTGTTCAATAGGTAAAATCATCCTTTTTCACATTGACTTTTCGCTTGTCAGTAGTATAATAATAGTTAGCAAAAAACACATAAAAACGGAGGACAAAATTATGAAAACATTCAGAAAAGCATTGAGTATTCTGCTTTGTATCCTTACGGTTTTCTCCTGCACAGCATTTGCCTTTGCGGCAGAGGCTCCGGCAGCTGAGGCTACAGGCTTTACCGACGAGGACTTCCTCGTTGTAAAGGGCAGAACACTCTACAACAAAAAAGGCGAACACATCCAGCTCAAGGGCGTAAACCTCGGTGCATGGCTTGTACGTGAGGACTGGCTCTGCCCCGACCACATCCCCGAGGGCACACAGTATGACGGCGAGTACATCTACGACACTCTTGAAGAGCGCTTCGGCAGAGAAAAGGCCAAGGAGCTTATGGATATGTACTACGAAAACTGGATTACCGAATGGGACCTTGACAACATCAAGGAAAAGGGCTTCAACTGTGTCCGTGTTCCCTTCTGGTACAGAAACTTCTACTATGACGACAAGGGCACAAAAATCCTTGACGAAAACGGCGAATGGGATTTCTCAATCCTTGACTGGGTTGTTGGGGAATGCCGTGAGCGTGAGCTTTATGTTATCCTTGATATGCACGGTGCAGTAGGCTCACAGAGTGACGCTCCCCACAGCGGACGTGCCTTCCAGGGTGCACAGCTTTACGAGCAGAGCGAACGTGGTGAGGAATACCGCCGTCTTACAAAGGAGCTCTGGACTGCTATTGCAGAACGCTTCAACGGTAACCCCGCAGTTGCAATGTATGACCTTCTCAACGAGCCCATGTGCGACGTTCAGTGCACAGAAATTGACAGACGCGTAAAGAACGAATGGATTTACGGCATCCTTTACGATACAGTACGTGCCGTTGACGAGGACCACATCATCACAATGGAAGCAATCTGGACAGGCTTTGCCCTTCCCAAGACCTTCCTCAAGGGCTGGAAGAACATTGTTTATCAGGTACACTTCTACAATAACAATGACTTTATCTTCAACTTCTTCCTTCTTCTTACAATTTTCCTTCATCCCAATGTACCCCTTATGGTCGGTGAATTCTATCCCCATCAGCAAACCACCTGGAATAACTGCTTCAGCACAATGAACAAGCTTGACTATAGCTGGATGCTCTGGACATACAAGGCAACAGGCCACGGCATGTGGAGCTCCGACTGGTGTATGTACGGCGCAAAGGACGGTTTCTGGAGAGCTGATATTGCTAATGGCGATTACAATCAGATTGCTGAAGCATGGTCAGCAGAAAGACTTAACACCCAGACCGGCTTCCAGGATACAGGTCACTTTGCAGCTAACGTTGAAGCTCATCTGTAATTTTTTAATCAGTGCCACCACTTATTGTGGCACTGATTTTTAAAAATAAAACTAAAGAAAAGGACGGAAAGTATGAAACTCTATTACGACATTAAAGACAAGCCCAAGTTCCCGCAGCTGGTTGTTTACGCTATCCAGCAGCTTCTTGCAATCATGGCAGCAACTCTTGTTGTTCCCATCATCATCGGCAACGGCATGCAGCCCTCCGCCGCACTCTTCGGTGCAGGTGTAGGTACACTTGTTTATGTTGCCTTCACAAAGGCTAACAGCCCCGTTTTCCTTGGCTCATCCTTCGCCTTCCTCGGCTCAATGGGTGCCGCATTTGCAGGTGCAGTAAGTGCACAGGCAGGCTATGCAGGTATCATCCTCGGTGCAATTTTTGCAGGTCTTGTTTATGTTGTTATCGCTCTTACAGTTAAATTTGTAGGCGTTGGTTGGATTGACAAGCTTATGCCCAAGCAGGTTATCGGCCCCACAGTTGCCATCATCGGTCTTTCCCTTGCAGGCAATGCAATCGGCGACCTTCAGAAGGGTAAATTTATGGTTGACGCCGCTTCACAGATTATTCAGGACGGTCAGGTTGTTGAGGTTGTAAACAAGGTTTCATCAGCAAATCCCCTTGTTGCAGTTGCCTGCGGTCTTGTAACTCTCTTTGTTACAATGATCTGCTCAACCTACGGTAAAAAGTCAATCAAGCTTATCCCCTTCATCATCGGTATCCTTTCAGGCTACGCCTTTGCCGCTGTTCTTACCTTAATCGGCATCAAGACCGGCAACGATGCTATCAAGCTTATCGACTTCAGCGTATTCTCAGGCATCAGCCTTTTCGCTCTTCCCGAATTCACCTTCCTTACCGCTATGAAGGGCATCAAGGAAATCGACGGCGCTTACATCGGCACAATTGCTGCCGCTTACCTTCCCGTTGCATTTGTTGTTTTCGCAGAGCACATTGCTGACCACAAGAACATCTCCTCCATCATCGGCAAGGATCTTCTCAAGGAGCCCGGCCTTCACAGAACACTCCTTGGTGACGGTGTCGGCTCAATGGTAGGTGCATTCTTCGGCGGCTGCCCCAACACAACCTACGGCGAATCAGTAGCCTGCGTTGCTCTTACAAGAAACGCTTCCGTTTACACTATCATCACCGCAGCAATCGGTGCAATTATCATTGCCTTCTTCCAGCCCTTCGTTGCCTTTGTTGATTCCATTCCCTCCTGCGTAATGGGCGGCGTATGTATGGCTCTTTACGGCTTCATCGCTGTTTCAGGTCTTAAGATGGTACAGGCTGTTAACCTTGAGGATAACAAGAATCTTTACACTGTTTCAGTTATCCTTATTGCAGGTATCGGCGGACTTACCCTCAACTTCGGCAAGATTACAATCACATCAATTGCCTGCGCTCTTATTCTCGGTATCATCACAAACCTTATCCTTGCAAAGGGTAAGGCTCCTGCAGAGGATGCTGAATAAGTAAAAGAACAAAAAACGTAAAGTTCTTTTGGTTACTTTTCTTTCAAGAAAAGTCACGCCCCGCGGCGAGCGATAATTAATAAAAGCCAACACGGAATTTTCTGTGTTGGCTTACTTTTTACCTTTAAACACCAAGAGGGCTCTGCCCTCTTGACTCCCGCAAGCTTTTGTAAAAGCTTGACCAAAACTTTTCTTGCTTGGGTGTGTCAAAATTCATTGACTTTCCCGCTTTGCATATACTATAATATAACCGATAACCGCACACCCGAAGCCTTTACCCCCACGGTAAAGCTTTTCGGGTGCATTACCGCGTTAAAGGAGATTTACTATGTCGGGCTTTACAAAAATATTAAAGGGCAGCGATGAGTTTGAAAAAATATCTGCCTCAATAAATAACCGCCGACTCCCTATGGGTGTAATCGGTCTTTCTCAGGTGCATAAGGCTCACTATATCTCTGCGCTCTCGGAAATCTGCACAGATAAGAAAGCCCTCATAATCTGTCACGACGAGGGTACGGCAAGCAAGCTCTGCGATGACCTTAACAGTCTTTGCGGCGGCGCCGTGCTTTATCCCGCAAGAGATTTCTCCTTCCGCGGCAGCGACAACAAATCCCACGAATTTGAGCAGAAGCGCCTTTCAGTACTGTGTAAAATTCTTGACAATAAATGCCGCTTTGTTCTTTGCAGTGTTGAGGCGGCATCACAAATCACCCTCCCGCCCGACGAGCTTACAAAGCGCAGTCCCTCCTTTTCCGTCGGCGAGGAAATCACCACCCACAAAATTACCAACCTTCTCCTTGCCGCAGGCTATAGCCGTACCGACCTTGTTGAAGGTGTCGGTCAGTTCTCTCTTCGAGGCGGCATTCTCGACTTTTTCCCGCCCGACAGCGCAGAGCCCTGCCGTATCGAATTCTGGGGCGATGAAATTGACTCAATGGCTCATTTTGATATCGAAAGCCAGCGCCGCACCGATGTACTCGAGTCAGTAAAGCTCACCCCCGCAACAGAGGTGCTTTTCGACTCCCACGAGGCAATGAAGCAGAAGCTTCTTGATTTTATTGAAACCGTAAAAGGCAAGGGAAGCGTTAAGGCAAAGGAAAAAATCCGTGAGGACATTGACTCCCTCGAGCATTTTATAGGTGTAGGTGCACCCGACAAATACCTTCCTTTGGCTTATGATAAAACCGCAACGCTCTTTGACTATATGGAAGGTGATCTTTTGTTTGTCTGCGAAAGCTCATCGGTAAAGCAGAAGTTCAATACTGCCTCGGCTCTTTTAAACGAGGATATCCGTACCCTTTTTGAGGAGGGCACACTCACAAAAGGCATTGATACCTTCGCTCTTACGTGGACAGAGATACTGAAAAAATATGAGGACTTCGGCGCAGTTTATGTCGACTCCCTTGCCCGAGGCTCCTTTGATACACCCGTTAAGGAGCTTGTAAGCATCAACGCCCGTCAGACCTCCCGTTGG
Source organism: Acutalibacteraceae bacterium (assembly GCA_045658745.1). GTDB lineage: Bacteria > Bacillota > Clostridia > Oscillospirales > Acutalibacteraceae > UBA6857. The sequence continues at coordinate 20,608 of JAZOVO010000054.1, forward strand.
GACGGTACGCTCTCATATTTGATTGACGACCTAAAGCCCTGCATCCACTCAGGCTACACCTGTGTTGTTATGGCAGGCACAGAAAAAAGCGCAAAGGAGCTTGCCTTTGACCTTGAAACCGAAGGCATTAAAGCACGGTATTTCCCCGTTGTACCGGGCGAATTCCCTAAGGGATTTGTCAGTATTGTTGCGGGCACTCTCTCCTCGGGCTTTGAATACGACCAGCTTAAGTTCTCACTTTTCGCCTACGGCAGAATAGTTGCCACGGAGAAGAAAAGGCAAAAGACAAAATATAAAACCGGCAAGGGCCTCACCTCCCTTGATGAAATCTCCAAGGGTGACTACATTGTTCACGCAATGCATGGCATCGGTGTTTTTGACGGCATAAAAACAATGAATATATCGGGCGTTATAAAGGACTTTATCAAAATAAATTACCGCGGAAGCGACGTGCTTTACCTGCCCGTCACACAGCTTGACCTCATTTCAAAATACGCCTCACCCCACGATATGGACAAAGCCGTCAAGCTCAACAAGTTAGGCTCTGACGAGTGGAAAAAGACAAAGTCAAAGGTCCGCGCCGCCGTAAAGGATATGGCAAAGAAGCTGACCGAGCTTTACGCCGAGCGTATGAACAGCAAGGGCTTCAGCTTTTCTCAGGATATGGATATGCAAAGTGACTTTGAGCGCCGCTTTGAGTTTGAGGAAACAGAAGACCAGCTTGTCGCTATCAATGAAATCAAACGCGATATGGAGCGTCCCTCTCCTATGGACAGACTCCTTTGCGGTGACGTAGGCTTCGGCAAAACTGAGGTCGCTCTTCGTGCCGCCTTCAAGTGTATTGCCGACGGTAAGCAATGTGCAATCCTTGTACCGACAACAATTCTTGCCTTCCAGCATTTTCAGACCATCAAAAAGCGCTTTGACGGCTTCCCCATTGAGGTTGATATGATTTCCCGCTTCCGCACTCAGGGTGACCGCGCAAAAATAAAAAAAGCCCTCAAAAGGGGCAGTATTGATATTATTGTCGGCACTCACGCCATCATTGCAAAGAGTGTCGAGTTCAAGGATTTAGGACTGCTTATCGTTGACGAAGAGCTACGCTTCGGCGTTATGCAGAAGGAAAAGCTCAAGGAAAAGTTCCCCGGCGTTGATGTGCTTACCCTTTCGGCTACACCTATCCCCCGCACCCTCAATATGGCTATGACTGGCATACGCGATATGTCCCTGCTTGAAATTGCCCCCACAGGCAGACACCCGGTTCAGACCTACGTTGTTGCCCAGGAAATGGATATTCTCGCAGAAGCAATGGAAAGGGAGCTTCGCCGCGGCGGTCAGGTTTACTACCTTTTCAACCGAATTGACGGCATTGAGTCCCGTGCGGCACAGATTAAGGAATACCTGCCCGACGCCAGAATAGGCATAGGTCACGGAAAAATGACCGAAGAGGAATTAAGCGAGGTATGGCGTCAGCTTCTGGAAAACGAAATTGATATCCTTGTATGTACTACTATTATAGAAACGGGTGTTGACGTACCCAATGCAAACACGCTCATTATTGAGGACGCTGACCGTCTCGGTCTTGCGCAGCTTCATCAGATAAGAGGACGTGTCGGCAGAAGCCCGCGTCGTGCCTTTGCTTATTTCACTTATAACAAGCACAAGGAGCTCAACGAAACCGCAAGACGCCGCCTTGAAGCAATCCGTGAATTCACGGAGTTCGGCTCAGGCTTTAAAATTGCAATGCGCGACCTTGAAATCCGCGGAGCAGGCAGTCTGCTCGGAGCCCAGCAGCACGGACATATGGAGGCCGTCGGCTATGATATGTACCTGAAAATTCTTTCCGAGGCAATCGGCGAGGAAAAAACAGGTCAGGAGCACGTAGAAAAGAAGGAATGTGTGGTAGACATAAATGTTGATGCCCATATTCCCGAGACCTATATCGACTCGGTTAAAAACCGCATAAATATGTATAAGCGTATTGCGGAAATTGAAAACGGCGAGGATGCAATGGACGTCACCGACGAATTCATTGACCGCTTCGGAGATATTCCGCCGAGTGTCAAGGGACTTATTGATGTTGCTCTGCTTCGTGCCAATGCGGCAAAGCTCGGTATTTTTGAAATCAAGCAGCAGAACGGTATGGTGCTTGCATTTTTCAACGATTTCAGACCCGAATACGCCTCAGCCGTTGCTCACAATATGAGAGGCAGGGCAATGATAAGCGGAGCAAGAAGCACCGCCCCCTATATTTCCGTCAAGCTTATGGGCCGTTCATCAATTGAGGCAATAAAGGAGCTTATCACCTGCCTTTCAACATGTTCATAAAAACAAAACAAAATAAAGAGCCACCCTTTTCGGGTGGCTTTTTATTTTAAAATTTCAAATTTTAAAATAGCTTTAAATTTTTACTGCGCAGTTAAAATTTATTCAGCAAGGATGCCCTTAAGAATGTTATAGAACTTATCGAAGAAAGCAACGATAGCAGCCCAGTTGTCCTTAATCCAATCAAACATTGTAATATCCTCCTTTTAAAATTTCTTTCGGGATACCCCCCTCAAGTTAAAATAATTATATAACATCATTTAAACAATGTCAATAGTTAATTCAAAAATTATTCATTTTTTCGCAACCGATGATTTAAAAATAAATATTTTCAAAAAAATTTTTCCAATTTTGGCATTTTGTTGCATAAAAAGCGTAACAAAACACGTTTTCCGGACTATAAGTGAGGGGACTTTTCCTCTCAGAAAGGAGAATCACCATAAAAGAAAAACTTACAAGCAAGGAAAAGCTTTTCTGCACCTACTGCAGCGTAAGCTGTAACAGCAGGGAGGCAGCGGCAAAATCGGGATACCTCTTTCCCGAAAAGGCCGCGTTGAAGCTACTGAAAAGAAAGGAGATCAAGGACTATATTACGGAGCTCGACAAGCAGCGAAGGGCCGACAGAAGAGATATCACTCAGGGATACATAAGACTTGCCTTCGGCTGCGTCAGCGACGCTATCAGCCTTTTATACTCCGAGGAGCCCGATAAGGACAGGCTTGAGGAAATGGACTTTTTCAACATTTCCGAAATCAAGAGAAAGAAGGGCGGCGACATTGAAATAAAATTCTTCGACCGCCTCAAGGCTCTTGAAAGGCTTCAGCAGCTTTGTGACGAAAAGGATTATATGACGGGAAGCTCACTTTACGGTGCAATTTCAGACTGTGCCGCCGCACTGAAGGAGGATTGCATTGAATAAGCCGGGCTTCAGCACCTTTTCAAAAAAACAGCTCGCTGTTTTCTCCTGGTGGCATAAGAATTCGCCGTTTTGTAAGTGCGACGGCCTTATATGCGACGGTGCTGTGAGAAGCGGTAAAACAACCTGTATGTCATTATCCTTTGTTGTCTGGGCCTTTTACCGTTTTGACGATACCTCCTTTGCAATCTGCGGCAAAACCATAACCTCCTTAAGGCGCAACATCATAACCGACCTTATCCCCCGCCTTAAGGAGCTTGGCTTTGAATGCAAGGAAAAGCTCAGTCAGAATATGATTGAGGTATCTCTTGACGGAAAAACAAACCGCTTTTACCTTTTCGGCGGCAGAGACGAAAGCTCTGCTTCCCTTATTCAGGGTATGACTCTTGGCGGTATTCTCCTTGACGAGGTAGCCCTCATGCCCCGTTCCTTTGTTGAACAGGCACTTGCCCGATGCTCTGTTTCAGGCTCAAAATTCTGGTTCAACTGTAACCCCGAAAACCCGATGCATTGGTTTTATAAGGAGTGGATACAGAAGCACGAAGAAAAAAACTGCCTTTATATTCACTTCCTTATGTCGGATAACCCTTCACTGTCTCCGAAGATGATAAGGCGCTATGAAAGCCTTTACAGCGGAGCCTTCTATGAAAGGTTCGTACTCGGACGGTGGGTTGCAGTTGACGGACTTGTTTATCCTGACGCCGCAAAAGGCAGGTATACAGCCACTCCCCCCGTGACGGAATTTGAAAAGTATTACGTTTCCTGTGATTACGGCACGGTCAACCCCACCTCTATGGGACTGTGGGGGCTTCACGGCGGAGTGTGGTACAGAATCGACGAGTACTATTTCAACTCAAGGGAAGAGGGCACTCACAGAACCGATGAGGAGTACTACAGCGAGCTTGAGGCTCTGACCGACGGAAAGTGCATCACCGCCGTCATCGTTGACCCGTCAGCCGCCTCCTTCATCGAATGCATCTGCCGACACGGCAAATTCACCGTCATCCCCGCAAAAAACGATGTCACCGACGGCATCCGCAAGGTACAGGGCGCCTTCCGTGACGGAAAAATCAGGATTTCCCCCGCCTGTAAAAACGCAATAAAGGAGTTTTCCCTTTATCGCTGGGACGAGGGAGCAAACAAGGATACCCCAAAAAAGGAGCACGACCACGCAATGGACGACATCCGCTATTTTGTGCTCAATGCTCTTGACGATGCGAGTGACGGATTTTTTGTTTTCGCGTCGAGCAGGTAATAAAACAAATGAAAGGAGTGAAAAAATTGGCAATCGGGAAAAGAAAAAAGGAATCACCCGAAAGCGCCGTTGTAGCAGTACCGCAGACCTCAGGAGCAAAGCATCCCTTCCTGACTCTGCAGAATTACAACCCCTTATCCACCGCCGATATGGCGCTTTACAAATCCTTACGTGAAGCGATACCCATTATTGATGCCGCAATTTACAAGCTTATAAGACTCATCGGCACTTTTGAGGTTAAATGCGAAAGCAGAGAGGCAGAGCTGCTTCTCGGGGGCTTTCTGAAAACCGTAAATGTAGGCGGTGTAAGACAGGGCATTGATGCCTTCGTTTCCACCTTTCTTGAGCAGCTTCTCACCTACGGAACATCCGTCGGTGAAATGATTACTGACGGAAGCACCATCACTCACCTTTATAACGCTGACCTCAAGGCAATTTCCCTGAGCGAGGGCAACAGCCCGGTTGACATTGTCGTTTCCGCCGATAAGGGCAACGGAACCTTTGTTCCCGTGAGATATCCTTCTCTCGTGCTGCTTTCCGTGCTCAATCCCGAACCGGGAAATGTTTACGGCACCTCAATACTCAAGGGGCTGCCCTTTGTCAGTGATATCCTGCTTAAAATTTACAACACCATCGGTACTAACTGGGAAAGAGTCGGCAATGTACGCTTTGCCGTTACCTACAAGCCTCAGAACGATGTTATTGACAAGGCATATGCCAAGGAAAGAGCGATGCTCGTTGCGAACGAATGGAGCAAGGCTATGTCCTCAGGCAGCGGCGCCGCAAAGGACTTTGTTGCCGTCGGCGACGTAAATATCAAGGCAATCGGTGCAGACAATCAGATTCTGGACAGTGATGTACCCGTAAGAGAAATGCTTGAGCAGATTGTTGCAAAGCTCGGCATCCCGCCCTTCCTTCTCGGACTCAGCTGGTCCACAACGGAGCGTATGAGCTTTCAGCAGGCGGACATTCTTACAAGTGAAATTGAGTTCTACCGCCGTCAGCTCAATCCCGTAATTTCACAGATCTGCCGCCTTTTCTTAAGGCTTCACGGCTTCGACTGTGACTTTGAAATTGACTGGGAGGCAATTACCCTCCAGGATATCACCGAGCTTTCAAAAAGCCGCTATTACGATGCACAGACGATGAGAATCATCACGGAAACAGGAGGTGAAACAACTGATGACAACGGCAATTAACAATACACCCACCGCCGAGGACCTTGAGCTTATCAACACCTATGCAAGAAATCCCCTTTCCGCTGAGGATGTTTACTGCTTCAATCTCACTCTCTGCGACAACGAGATTGACCGCGACTTTGAGCGCTTCAGCACGGATGCCCTCAAGGAGCTTGCTACGCTTTTTATCGGCAGAACGGGTATATCTGACCACAGCATGAGCGCCTTCAATCAGAAGGCAAGGATTTTTAAAACCTGGCTTCAGGAGGACAAAAGCAAAAAGACCTCAACAGGCGAAGCATATGTTGCCCTTAAGGCAACGGCATATATGCTTATAACCGACGAAAACAAGGATATGATCGCTCAGATTGAGGGCGGAATAAAAAAGGAGGTCAGCGTCGGCTGCTCAATGGCGACCATGACCTGCTCAATATGCGGTAAGAGCATGAAGACCCACGAGTGTAACCACATCAAGGGTAAATACTACGGCAAAAAGCAATGCCACGGCATCCTTGCAAACGCCACCGATGCCTATGAATGGTCCTTTGTTGCCGTGCCCGCGCAGAAGAACGCAGGCGTGACCAAGGCCTTTTCAAAGGAGAAGGCAAAAAACACCGCACCGCGCTCAGAAAAATGCCGTTACAAAGAAAATATGGAGCTTTATGAAAAAAGCTACATAAGCAAGCTTGAAAACGAGGCTCGCGACGGCAGACTTTACAGAGAACAGCTTACTGCCGAAATAAGAAAATACGCCCTTCTTGCTATGCATAAGGTGGATATCGACGCCTTCTGTGAAAGCTGTAAGGGTATGGACTCTGACTCACTCAGGTCTCTTTCCGAAGGACTGCGTGCTCAGGCGAGCGAAATAATCCCCGTCAGCCTGCAGCTTAAGGCTGTAAGCTGCAAGAAAAACGAATCTAACAATAACTCATTCAAAATTTAAGGAGGACTAACATGAATGCACTTTTAAATGGCTTCGAAACAAGCGAAGCTACTTTCAGAACAATGTCAAGCGTTATCACAAAGAGAGCCGTTGAGCTCCAGAACTCAGGCGACGTATACTACCCCGAAAGAGGCGGCCACTTTACAGGTATTGTTTCAAGCTACCGTGACGGTGTTGCCTCAGTTGTAATGAAGGGCTATGCTGTCGCTGCCTTCAAGGACACAATCCCCACCGTAGGCACCTGCAAGCTTATTCCCGGCTCTATGGGCAACCTTGAGGTTGATGAGGAAAACGGCATCCCCTACACAGTTGTAGGTGTTGACGTAGCAAGCAAAACCTTTGAGCTCATTCTCTGATAAAACACAGAACAAGGAGGACTAAAAATGAATTTTGACAACATCAGACTCGACAAGGGTCTTTACACAACCGGCAAAAGCTTTTCCGATGCCCTTGAAAGCATCGACCCCAGCGAAAACTATATCGGCACAGAGCTTGAGGGCCTCGACGCCTTCCAGCGTCAGCTCAAGCGCTTCGACATCAAGGTAAGCGGCAAAAACAGCGACCCCATTGAAAAGTTTTTCAGAACCTCTGATGCCGCAACCCTTTTCCCCGAATATGTTTCACGTTCCGTTGCACAGGGCATTGAAAATTCAAGCATTCTTGATTCAATCGTTGCAACAACAACAAAAATCGAAGGTCTCGATTACCGTTCAGTAACAACCGAGGGCGGCGAAGAAAACTATGAGCCCTCACTCATCGCCGAGGGTGCCTTCATCCCCGAAACAAAGATTGTTACAAAGTCAAGACTTGTAAGTCTTCACAAATGCGGCCGTCTTCTCAGCGCATCCTACGAGGCTATCCGCTTCCAGCGCCTTGACCTTTTCACCGTTGCTCTCAAGCAGATCGGTGCCGGTATCGCCCGCGCCCAGCTTGCAGATGCAATCAAGGTACTTCTTGACGGTGACGGCAACTCAAACAGCGCAATCGATGTAAGCAACTCGGGCTCAGATATTACATATGCTGACCTTATCAACATCTGGAATGCACTTTCACCCCACAACCTTACAACTCTTATTGCTGCTCCCGACATCATGATCAAGCTTCTTTCACTCCCCGAATTCAGAGACAGCTACAAGGGTCTTGATTTCCACGCTACAGGCAAAATGATTACACCCCTCGGTGCAGAGCTTTTCAAAAACGAAAACGTTCCCGAGCAGTCAATCCTCGGCTTTGATAAGACCTGCGCTCTTGAAAAGGTTGAGGCTATGCCCGTAACAACAGAATTTGACAAGCTCATTGACCGTCAGCTTGAAAGAGCAGCCATCACTACAATTGCCGGCTTCTCAAAAATCTACGACAACGCCTGCGTTAAGATGACCGTAGCATAAAGGGAGGCGTTCCCATGATTACAGCAAACGATGTTTTAACCGTCCTTCGCAGTAATTACGACACCGCCGATTTTCCCGATGAGGAGCTTATTTCCTGCTGTGACATCGGACTTGAGTGGGTTAACGCCCGTCTCAGGTCCGATGCCTCGGACACCGACCCGTTGATAACCAGAACAGCCGCCGCAGTAGCACATTATCACTTTTTTGTCCGCACTCTCTGCGAGCCTGAAAAGTACGAAAGCTACAGAGTGGGAGACATCACGATAAACAACAATCCCACAAAGGCGCTTGAAAGAGAAACCCTTTTAAGGGACACGGCTATTGCGGAGGCGGCAGCAATCCTTGTTGACGGGGGGTTCTACTGCCGTGGTTACTGATAAAGCACCGAAGGCACTTTTCAAAAAATCGGGAGTGAGCCTTGTGATAAAAAGGGACGGCGAGGAAATCACAAGCTTCAATGCCTTTCTTCAGCCCCTCAGATATAAAAATAAAATCTATCTGCGCGGTGTTGCAACAGAGCTCGGCTATGACAGTCTGAAAAAATATCTGCTTATATCCCCCGCAGATGTTGACCTTTCGGATGTTGACGGCACATCTGTTTCTCTCTTTTTCGGTGACACGCACCTGAGTATTGACCACACCGAAAAGGTATACCTCGGCAAAAAGCCATACTACACCTGGTCAATTGTAAGTAAGGAGGAATAGCGTGAATAATCACGCTATTCTGATTGTATGTTCCTCGAAATTTGTAGTTAACAAATTTCGAGATGAACTGAATTTCCATCTCGCCTTGTCAGGCTACAACAAGGCTGATGTATCCGTTTTCACAGAAATATGTAGCCAGAAAGGCTATGGAAATTAATATGCTTTTTACCTCACAGATAATCGACAGGATGATTGACGATATAAACAACACCCTCAAGCCCGAAGGCTGCGATGCTATAAGAGGCTTTGACACCAAGGATCTGCCTATACCGCTGAAGAAAATCTATCTCTCGCTTGTTCCCGAGAAGAACACAATCAGCTATTTTGAAAGTGAGAACAAGGAATTCTGTCAGAAAAATGAGGTTACAATACGTTTGACCTGCTTTTCACCGCTTATAAGCCTCGCCTCTGATACTCACATACTGCTTGAGGAGGTACTGACCTTCCTTAACGAAAAGTATATCACGGAAATTTCCGGATACACCATCGGTGAAACGGAATACGACGATGAGGTCAAGGCGTTCCGCATTGTGTGCAGAATTTTTTACGAGAGAGAGACCTGCCCCGCGCCCGACTCACAGAATGAGTCAATCACCGTTCCGCAGAATTTTTTCTGTAAGACGCACGTGAACGATAAAAATATTCACGTAACCGCCGCAGAGCATGCGAAATATAATGAGCCCTTTGTAACGGGCACCTACACCGGCCACGGCTACGATATTGAAAAAAATATAAATCTCGGCTTCCGACCCACGGTTCTGTTTATCTTCCGTCAGGGATATCCGCCCGTTGTTTTTGACAGTGAGATTCTGTTTTTAAGGAACTATTGCGGCTTTTCCTTCGGAGGGAAGAATTCAAAGAATGTACACGTTACAAGCACGGGCTTTTACGTGCTTGACAGGCAGAGCCTTGAAAACGAAACGAGGCTTAATGAGGACGGTATTGTTTACGCTTATGTGGCGTTTAAGTAAAACAAGTGAAGTTCTTTGATTCTTTCTTACAAGAAAGAATGCCCGACCGGCGAGGTCATAAAATAAATTATACTTAAAGTAAAGGTCACGGAAGAAAAATCCGTGACCTTTACTTATAATAAAATTATATTATCGCTCGCCGCGTGGCGTCACTTTTTTTGTAAAAAAAGTAACCAAAAAAACTTTGCTTTTATACCTCGGAATTCTCGTAAAGCCTTTTATACACACCCTCTGCTTTCATAAGCTCATCATGTGTACCCTGCTGCTCTATACCCTTTTCAGTAAGCACAATAATCCTTGAAGCATTGCGTACCGTTGAAAGTCTGTGGGCAATTGTAAAGGTTGTCCTGCCCTTTGAAAGCTTCGCAAGTGAATTTTTTATGTAAAGCTCACTCTCATTGTCAAGCGCCGAGGTCGCCACGTCAAGAATAAGTATGGGCGGATTTTTCACAAACACCCTCGCAATACTGATTCTCTGCTTCTGTCCGCCCGAAAGCATAACGCCTCTTTCACCTACATAGGTGTCATAACCCTCAGGAAGAGTCATAATAAAGTCGTGCACACCCGCCTTTTTAGCCGCCTCAACGGCATCCTCTCTCGTGCCGTCCTTTTTACCGTAAAGTATATTTTCAATTATACTGCCCGAGAAAAGATATACATCCTGCTGAACAACGCCTATTGCTCCTCGAAGTTCCTCAAGTGAAAGCTCCCTGATATCTCTTCCGTCAAGAAGAATTCTGCCTTGCTGAGGCTCATAAAACCTTGAAACAAGTGAGCAAAGCGTTGTTTTACCGCTACCCGAGGGACCGACAACAGCAATGTTCTCTCCTGCGTTCACCTTAAGGCTGATATTTGCAAGCACGTCGCCCTTTTCCTTAGCATAGCTGAAGGAAACATCGTCAAATTCAACCTCACCCTTGACGCCGTCAAGGACTTCGCCCTCACCGTAGCCATTTTCGCTCGGTGTTTCCAGTATTTCCGCAAAGCGCTCAATACCCGTCATACCCTTTTCAAACTGCTCGGTAAATTCAACAATACGCTTGATTGCCGCAATCAGCATACCTATATAAAGCAGATACGCCGTCATATCAGCGGCGGTAATTTTGCCCTTGATTAAAAAGTTTCCGCCGAGGATAATCATAATAACGTACATCACGCCGTCAAAAAGCCTTGTGACGCTGTTAAGCCTTGCCATATATTTATAGGAATCACGCTGAACAACGCTCAGTGCCGTGCTTTCCTTGTTGAATTTTTCCTTTTCAAGCTCCTCGTTCGCAAAGGATTTTACTACTCTGATACCAAGCAAGGAGGTTTCCGTCTGTGCGTTTACGTCACCCGCAATGACTCTTCTTTCCTTGAAGGCGGCTCGCATTTTTCTTCTGAAATAAATTGTGCCGAAGAAAATAAGCGGTATTGCAACAAATGTAGCAACGGTCAGAGTGAGATTGATTGAGGCGAGGATTGAGAAGGAGGCAATGACCTTTATGCCCGCAATAAAAAACTCCTCGGGGCAATGGTGTGAAAACTCCGCAATGTCAAAAAGGTCCGTAGTAATTCTTGACATAAGCTGACCGACCTTTGTTTTGTCAAAATAAGAGAAGGGAACTGTCAGCAGATGCGCAAACATATCCTCACGCATATCCTTTTCAATTTTGACGCCCATTCCGTGGCCGATGTAAATCATATAATAGCCTGCCGCCATATCAATAAGCTTAAGCACACCGTAAACTGCGGCAAGGCGTAAAATCAGCTCCCAGGTAAGCTTTGAAATATCCGTTGTTGCGACGGAGGTTATTTCCCTTATAATCATAGGCAGGACAATTTCGCAGCCCGTTGTGAGTAAAGCACAGAAAAGGTCGAGCACAAGTACTGCCTTGTGCTTTTTGAAATAAGGGATAAAGTGTTTTTTTAGTAAGCCTTTTTTGTTGTTTTTCATTTTTTTCACCTACACAAATCGGAGATTATCTGATTCCTTCTTTCAGGTCGGCAAAGAAATTATTGGTATAACGGTTCATCTCATCACATAATGGAATTGTTTCAGGCAAATAACAATTATTTTTATCTAAAACATTTCTTTCCATGTAATTCAATGTGTCAATCAAAGATTGCCCTCTGACCGAACCCGTAATTAAAGTTTTAACTATTACGTAGGTCTTTCCACCCTCTAAAACATGAGCATCATGTAAAATTTTTCCCTCAATAGTTTCAGGGATTTCACTTCTTTGTGATTCCCATGCTATTCTGATTGTTTTAGCAATCATCTTTTTATCATAACCCTGTGCAATCAACCATTTCTTAATTCTTTTTTCATCGCTGTATATAAAGCCGTGAAAATACGTTGCCAATGTTAAACATTCTTCATCAACATTGAAATTACTAGCAGAAAGAATTCTATCAACCATTTTCCTTACCAACTCAATATGCCACATATTATGCATAATATCCTTTTCAATATAGTAAGGCTCGACAAATTCAAGTAATGCTTTTTCATTCAACATATTCATCCCTCCGCAAAATCTTATTTTTCTGTCCACATTCTTTACTTGCATCACATTAAAAGTGTTTAATTAAGATGCAGAAGGCATTTTCTTTGACCCGAAGGCGTATCACAAGTTATCAATAGCTAAACCGAATAAGGTTTAATGGGCATATTTTCAC
>JAZOVO010000055.1:0-27996 GCA_045658745.1 Acutalibacteraceae bacterium
GTCAGTAGTCAGTAGCAAGTAGTCAGGGGCGCCTAACGTCGCTTTTGAATACAGAAAAATTTATTTTAAATTAACAGAGTTGAAAGAAAAAACAGGTGTTTTCAATTGAAAGCACCTGTTTATCTTTTCATAGTGTTATAAAATTTCATTGCCGCGAAGCGGCATCCTGACTACTGGCTACTGACTACTTATTTCTCCTGCATCATCTGTGCGAAGTTAATACTGCGCTTAAGCCCGTGAGTCATAACTGAGCTTATAACAAGGGCAACGTCGTCGGCGTTGCGGCGGGTCTCCTTGTTGAGCCACGTCCAGATAAAGCTTGTCATACCCGCGGCAATGAACTGAATAATATAAACCCTGAGCTCGCTTGCACTTTCAAGGTCTATAAAGCGGTTTGTAAAGCGGTTGAAGGTTTCACCCATGCTTATATTACTGTGACCGCCGAGAATAACAAGGAAGGTATCGCGGTTATTCTCAATATATCTGAGCACCTCGGCAAGGAAAAGCTGGGTGGTATAGTCCTCGCCGGCACAGCGGAAGTAAATTTCACCTATGTCACCCGTGATATCCTCGAGTATATCGTCGTAAAGCTCGTACTGTGTGTTATAGTGGCGGTAGAAGGTGCTGCGGTTGATGTCTGCACCACCACAGATATCCTTGATGCTGATTTCGTGGATTGACTTTTCGCGCATAAGCTCAATAAGGCTTTGCTTAAGAAGCATTTTTGTCATTCTGACTCTGCGTCCGTCGGGCTTTGCTTTGTTTTCTGTCATTGCGGGTCACCTCTTTTTTCGGATTACAAGGAGCAGTATACACTATTTTTCAATAAAATGCAACACAATGTCTTAAAAAAATCATAATTTCAAAAACAGTTTAGTTCAGTATACGGTGATGCATCTGCGATTTCATAATTTTTTTAAATTTTCTCTGTTCAAATGATAAATAATATGATAGAATAAAGTGATAAAATAGCGGATACTCTAATCTTTAACGGTGCTCGAGGTATAAGGAAATGTTAAAAATTGAAAATGTTACAAAAAGCTTCAGAGGTATAAAGGCAAATAACGGCATTTCCTTTCAGGTGGGAAAGGGTGAAATTGCTCTTTTGCTCGGGCCTAACGGTGCGGGTAAATCCACGCTTATCAAGTGTATCTGCGGGCTTCTCGGCTTCAGGGGTGAAATTACCCTCGGCGGCTTTGAGTCGGGCAGTACAAGGGCAAAGGCTCTTTTAGGCTACGTTCCCGAAAGCCCCGCTCTTTACGATTATCTTACGGTAAGTGAGCATCTTGAATTTATTGAAAGAGCATATAAGTGTAAAAATCCCGAGCTTAAAAAAAGGCTTATTGATGCCTTCGAGCTCGGTGATAAGCTTGATAAGCTCGGCAAGGAGCTTTCAAAGGGTATGCAGCAGAAGTTTTCAATCTGCTGTGCGCTTCTGCACGAGCCCGAGCTTGTGATTTTTGACGAGCCTATGGTAGGTCTTGACCCCTATGCAATCAAGACACTTAAAAATATTTTCCTTGAGCTTAAGCAAAAGGGTGTCACGGTTATTATCAGCACCCATATCCTTGACAGCGTTGAGAATTATTGGGACAAGGCCTTCATCCTTTCAGAGGGTGAGCTTAAGGCTCAGATGAATGTCGGCGACGGCAGTCTTGAGGAGCTTTTCTTTTCCGTTACGGGGGTGGAGGGTAAATGAGCGCACTTGTTTATCTCACCTTAAGCAAATACAAAAACAAGCTTCTTGAGCTTCTTCATAAGCCCTTGAAGCTTATACTTACCCTCGGCTTTGCGCTTTTGCTTGTGATGAATTTTTCCGTGGCTGAGGCCTCGCCCTCAGGCACAAGACCCCTTAATGAATGGAGCGCGATAATTTTCGGCTTTTATATTCTCTGCTTTGTCACCGAGACGGTAAAGGGCTTTCAGAGCGGCGGAGCAATGTTTGATATGGCGGATGTCAATTTTCTTTTTGTATCACCTCTTAAGGGTGCGGCGGTGCTTTCGGCGGGTATGTTCAGCCGTCTCGGCACCTCGCTGTGGATGGGTCTTGCCTTTATTTATCAGTTTGCGCTTTTAAGGTCCTACTATCCGATAACGCCATTATATATGCTTGTTGCCGTTATCGGCTACGGCGTTGTTGCCTTTCTGTCGCAGCTTGCGGGTATGCTTATTTACTTTTTCACCTGCGGTGAGGCGGAAAGGGTTAAGAAGGCGAGAGCTTTCTTCTACGGTCTTTGCGGCGCCTTTTTTGCCGTGCTTGCGGTGAGACTTTTTGCCTCGGGTGTCAGTCTTGCTTCCGCAGTAAGGCTTTTCACCTCGGGTATTATGAAGCTTTTCCCCGTTGCGGGCTGGGTTTACGGTGCCGTTGACGGATTATATAAAAGGGATTACCTCTTCCTTGCGGCGGGCATAGCCGTCTGTCTGATATTTGTTGCCCTTTGCTTTTATGTCTTTACAAGGTCGCGTCACGGCTATTATGAGGACGTGCTTCTTTCGGCTGAAAGAAACACCGAGACTAAAAATGAGGGCAGGGCAGTAAGGGAGGTAAAAATAAATAAAGGCGTAAGCGGCATTAAAAGAGGCAGGGGAGCATCGGTGCTTTTTTATAAGCATATGCTCGAAAACCGCCGCACTAAATCGGCGCTTGTTTCACCTACGTCAGTTTTTTATCTTGTTATTATCGGCGTATACGGCTTTATCTTTGACGGTGACTTTGCGCTTTTGTTTTCCCTTAGCTGTATGGTCTCATTTCTGCCCGTGCTTTCGGGAAGGTGGCTTAGGGAGCTTTCAATGCCCCACGTTTTTCTTATTCCCGAGCCGCCGGTAAAAAAGCTGTTTTACATTCTTGTTGAAATGCTCCCGAAAATTCTCACCGAGGGAGTGCTTCAGTGCGGACTTATCTGCTATATCTGCCGTCTGGGGATAGGAACTTTTGTGACTATGACCCTTGCAAGGCTTTCCGTTTCCCTTGTGCTTACGGGCACGGCGCTTCTCGTTTCGCGACTTTTACGTGAAAGGGAGAAAAACGGCGTTTTCCTTGCCGCAAGTGTTGCGCCGGGTGTGATTTTCCTTATACCGTCGGTGGTTGTCTGTATGCTGGCGCTTAATTTCGGTATGGGGCTCGGCATCGGCTTTATTATGATGTCGGCGGTGAATGTTCTTATTTCGGCGATACTTATTTTTGCATCACGCAATATTTTAAAATATTAACTCAGGAGTATAATCCAAACCCACAGAAAGGATTGTTTTTATGAAAGGTATAATTTTAGCAGGCGGCTCAGGTACAAGACTCTATCCTCTTACAATGGTTATGTCAAAGCAGCTTCTGCCCGTTTATGACAAGCCTATGATTTACTATCCGCTTTCAACGCTGATGCTTGCGGGTATCAGGGATATTCTCATTATTTCCACTCCCCACGACCTGCCTAATTTCAAAAGACTTTTAGGCGACGGAAGCAATATGGGCTTAAGGCTTTCTTATGCCGAGCAGCCATCTCCCGACGGACTTGCCCAGGCATTTCATATCGGCGAGGAGTTTATCGGTGACGATTGCTGCGCAATGGTGCTCGGCGATAATATCTTTTACGGTAACGGCTTCCGTAAGCTTCTCTTAAGCGCAAAGGAAAAGGCTGAAAGGGGCATTGCAACGGTTTTCGGCTACTATGTTGACGACCCCGAGCGCTTCGGCGTTGTTGAGTTTGATGAAAGCGGCAAGGCAATTTCCATCGAGGAAAAGCCGAAGAACCCCAAGTCAAACTACTGTGTTACGGGACTTTATTTCTATGACAGACGTGTCTGCGAGTTTGCAAGAGGCGTTGAAAAGAGTGCCCGCGGTGAATATGAAATCACCGACCTTAACGTAAGATATCTTAATGAGGACAGTCTTTCCGTTGAGCTTTTAGGCAGAGGCTTTGCCTGGCTTGATACGGGTACCGTTGACAGTCTCAACGATGCAAGTGACTTTGTACGTATGGTTGAAAAAAGGCAGTCGGTTAAAATCTCCGCTCCCGAGGAGATTGCCTTTATCAACGGCTGGATAAGTAAAGAGCAGCTTCTTGAGGCGGCTGAAAAGTACGGCAAATCCTCCTACGGCGCACACCTTAAGAAGGTTGCCCTCGGTAAATATCTCTACTGATAAAACTTCTAATCTTTAATTTCAAAGGATTTTAAATATGAGAAAGAACACATTTGACTGGTTCCGTCTTGACAATGCGGCTAAAATCTTCCCCGGGCAGAATTCCCGTGCCTGGTCAAGCGTTTTTCGCCTCGGTGCTGAGCTTAAAAGCGAGGTTGACCCCGAAATTCTCCGTGTTGCCCTTGACAACACCCTTAAGAGAATTCCCTCCTTCAATGTCCGCATAAGAAGAGGAGCCTTCTGGTTTTATTTTGAAAAGAATCCCAACGAGGCACCGATTATGCCCGATATAAAAAATATCTGCTACAGAATCAACTTCAAGGAAAACAACGGCTTCCTTTTCAGACTCTATTACAGAGGCAAGCGCATAAACGTTGACGTTTATCACGCCCTTTGCGACGGCTACGGAGCGGTGGTTTTCCTCGGTACGCTTATAGGTGAATATCTGCGCCTTCAGGGTAAGGAGGTCTCCTATAACGGCTTTGTTCTTGATACAAGGGAAAAGCCGAGGGAAACAGAGCTTGAGGATTCCTACAACAAATATGCCGATTCAAAGGCGAAGTTCAAGCGTCCCGACAAGTGGGTTTATCACTATAAGGGTACAAAAATGCCGATGCATACGGCTAACTATACAATCGGCGAAATGCCCTTTGAGCAGATACATAAGATTTCAAAGGGCTACGGCGTAACGGTGACGGAATTCCTTGCCGCCCTTGTTATCGACGTGCTTTACAGACAGCAGCTCAAGGAGGGTAAGCACAAGCAAAGAGAGGTCAGCGCACAGATTCCCGTTAACCTTCGCAAGGCGTTCCCCTCGGAGACCCTGCGTAACTTTGTGCTGTGCCTTCGCGTTGTGATTGATCCCAACCTCGGCGAATATACCTTCGAGGAAATTCTCCGAAGCGTCAGTCTTCAGCTTAAGCTTGCAAACGACAAAAAGCTGATTAACGCCCTGATGACGGAAAACCTTAAGCTTGAGCGTCATCCCGTTTTAAAATATCTGCCCCTTCCCGTGAAGAATCTCGGTGTGGGAATAAGCTTTGCAATTACCGCCGAGCAGACAACAAGCACCCTTGTTTCGAGCCTCGGCCCCATAAAATTCCCCAAGGAGATAGAGGACAATATTGAAAAGCTTTTGTTCTTCACCGGTGCGGGAATGGTCAACGGCACACGCTGTGCAACGCTGACCTTCAAGGATAAGCTGATGTTCTCCTTTTCTAACTGCTATCAGGAAAGCGACCTTGAAAGAGAATTCTACACCCGTCTTGTCAAAATGGGTGTTCACGTTAAAATTGAAAGCAACAGAGATTGAGGTGTATTTATGTCTTACTGTGTTAACTGCGGCGTAGAGCTTGATGCAAGCGCAAAAAAATGTGTGCTTTGCGGTACCGCCGTTTTAAATCCTAACAATATTGACGAGGCTCAGGATGAAACTCCCTTTGCAACGGAAAGCCATATTCCGAAAAGCGTTTCCCGCAGGTTTGTGGCTTATATCGTAAGCGTTGTGATGTTTATTCCCAACGTTGTGTGCCTTATAACAAATTTTGCCTTCTTCAATGAAACCCTCTGGTCACTCAACATTCTTTGCACGAGTCTGCTTTTATGGGTTGTTTTTGTTTTTCCCTTCTTTACAAAGAAAAGCAAGCCCTACCTTATGTGGGCATTTGATACCGTTGCGGTGGCGTCCTTCTTTTACTTTATTTTTGCTGTGAGTAAAAACGGTATGGGCGTTTATCTTACGGTTGTGCTTCCGATTATTGCCGTTGTTTCCGCACAGATGCTCGCTTATATGCTCTGGGCAATCGGCAAAAAAAGACACGTTATACTCAGAACCCTTCATCTCTTTGTGGACTTTGCGGTTCTTGCTCTTGTAAGCGGACTTCTTATTGCAGAGGGTCTCGCCTTTAAAACCGCGGGCGTTATCGGTATAATCATTTTCGTTTCGTGTCTGAGCATTATTGCTTTCCTTGCCTACTGCTACAAGAGCAACAGTATGAGACGCTACCTTTCAAAGCGATTTTTTACTTGATTCAGGGTTTGACTACTGTCACCCTAAGAGGTGATACTTTTTGGATAAATATGAGGTGCTGAAAAAATATTTCGGCTACGGTGAATTCCGACAGGGACAGCTTCAGCTTATTGATGCTGTCCTTTCAGGCAGAGATGCAATGGGTATTATGCCCACGGGCGCGGGCAAATCCCTTTGCTATCAGGTGCCTGCAATGCTTGTAAGCGGTGTAACGTTAGTTATTTCACCGCTTATTTCCCTTATGAAGGACCAGGTTTCCGCACTCAATCAATGTAAAATTCCCTCGGTCTGTATCAACGCTTCAATGACCTCCGAGGAAATCGGAGAGGCGGTCAGAGAGGTTTTGAGGGGTAACATAAGGCTCGTTTACGTTGCACCCGAAAGACTGCTGACTCCCTTTTTTCTTTCCGTGTGCAGTAAAATCAAGGTGGATATAATCGCCGTTGACGAGGCGCATTGCGTATCCCAATGGGGACAGGATTTCCGTCCGAGCTATCTTGATATAAGGGAGTTTATAAAAACCTTCCCCAAAAGACCCGTGGTCTGCGCCTTTACTGCAACGGCAACGCCGAGGGTAAGGGATGACATTGAAAAACTCCTTGAGCTTCGTGACCCCGAAAGGCTCGTTACAAGCTTTGACCGTGAGAATCTTTACTTTGAGGTGCTCAAGCCGAAGGATAAGCGGGTTGCCCTCAGACGCTACCTTGACCTTTATACGGGTAAAAGCGGTATAGTTTACTGCTCCTCACGTAAGTGCGTTGATGAGCTTTACGAATATCTTCTCTCCGAGGGCTATTCCGTTACAAAGTATCACGCGGGTATGAGCAAGTCCGACAGAATGATAAATCAGGAGCAGTTTTCCTTTGATGAAAGGGAGATTATAATTGCAACCAACGCCTTCGGTATGGGTATTGATAAATCCAACGTGGGCTTTGTCATACACTACAATATGCCCGGTGACCTTGAAAGCTATTATCAGGAGGCGGGAAGAGCGGGACGTGACGGTAAAAACGCCGACTGTATACTTTTTTACGGCGGAAACGACGTAAGGGTACAGCAGTTTTTTATAAATAATCCCGAGGATAATCCCGACCTTTCCGAGGAGGAAAGGAAAAAGCTCCGTCAGCTCAGGCTGCAGAAGCTTTCATCAATGATGGCATACTGTGAGGGCGAAATCTGCCTTAGAAAATATATACTTTCCTATTTCGGACAAAAAAGCGAAAGCTGCGGTAACTGCTCGGTATGTACGGGGCTTACAAGCAGCGTTGACGTTACCGAGCCCGCACAGAAGATTTTCTCCTGCATAGTAAGGCTCAAGGGTAAGGAGACGAAGCAGACGGTGTGCGACGTGCTCAAGGGTAAGGCTACCGAGGACATAACCGAAAGAGAGCTTGATAAAATCAAAACCTTCGGCGCGATGAGTGATACCGCCGAAAGCATCATCGGGGAGCATATCGATTATTTCACCGAAAGAGGCTATATAAGGGTTGACGGTAAAAGCAGACTCACCCTTTCTGAAAAAAGCAAGGCTGTGCTTTTTGAGGGAAGACAGCTTCGAAGGCTTCGTCAGAGAAGCGCAGAAAAGCCCGAGGGTCACAGAACGGATGTTATGCTTTTAATCAAGCTTAAAAAGCTGCGCAGTCAATGCGCAAAAAAGGCGAGCGTTCCCGATTTTATCATCTTTACCGATGCAACGCTTATGAGTATAGCAAGGCTTAAGCCGAGGACACTTGACCAGCTTGCAAAAATTCCGGGAGTGAGCCTTTCAAAGCTCGAGAAGTACGGTGTGATTTTTATAAGAGAAATCAACAAACATTGTAAAGAAAATATTGAAAAGAGAAAAAATAACTGATATAATGAATCATTAACTCTTTTTATGCTCGGAAAGCGTCACAATAAATGCAAAATGCAAAATGTAAAATGCAAAATTGTGGTCGCGCCGTAAGTTTTACCTGATTTAAAGCAATGCTCCGCAAAGGCAACTGAGCTATGATAGTAAAAAAGCAAATTATAATTGTTTTTGCTTTGGCGGAGCGACAGTATATTCTTAATTTAAACTTAACCCGGATATAATCCGGAACGAAGAGACCCTTAATTTTGCATTCTGCATTTTGCATTTTGCATTCTTATTATTTCGGGTTTACCGATAGTACAAACTATGAAAGAAAGGATTGATTGCATGAGCCGTAAAAAATGGGTCGTAAGTGAAATTGATAAGGCACTTGCCTGCCGTATTGCGGATGAATTTGAAATTGATCCTTTTGCTGCCCTTCTGCTTGTTTCAAGGGGTATAACCGACTATGATGAGGTTGCAGAATTTTTCAGTGATGAGTCTGAGCTTTCCGACCCCTTTACCTTAAAGGATATGGACAAGGCTGTGGAGAGAATTGAGCTTGCTCTCGACCGCGACGAAAAAATTGCGGTTTACGGCGACTATGACGCTGACGGTGTAACCGCTACGGCGCTTATGTGTGAATATCTGCAGATGAACGGCGCCGACGTTGTGACCTATATCCCCGACAGAAACAGTGAGGGCTACGGTCTTAACTGCGAAGCAATCAGAAGCCTTTGCGAGACGGGCGTAAGCCTTATTATCACCGTGGACAACGGCATTTCCGCTATAGAAGAGGCAAGGTACATAAAAGAGCTCGGAATGGACCTTGTAATCACCGACCACCATAAGGCGGGCGATGTAATTCCCGATGCCGTTGCCGTGGTCAATCCCCACAGAGCAGACTGCCCCTCAGCCTTCAAGCACTTTGCGGGTGTAGGCGTCGCCTTTAAGCTTGTCTGTGCCCTTTGCGGAGACGGTGAGCAGGCGCTTTCAATGTTTGCCGACCTTGTTACAATCGGTACCGTGGGCGATATCGTTTCTCTTACGGGTGAAAACCGACTTATTGTAAAATACGGAATTAAAATGCTCAATGAGGGAACAGGCGTGGGTATAGAGGCGCTCAAAAGGGTTGCAGGTGTGAGTGAAAAAACGATGAACTGCTCCTCCGTTGCTTTTTCCCTTGTGCCGAGAATAAACGCTATAGGCAGAACGGGACACGCTTCACGTGTGCTTGAGCTTTTACTCAGTGAGGATTATGATACCGCCGAGGCTATTGCGGCGGAAATAGACTCTGCCAATGCAAAAAGGCAGGAGATTGAAAAGGAAATTACCCTTCAGGCACAAAGGCAGATTGAGGAAAATCCCGAAAAATTAAATAACCGTGTGCTGATTTTCTCAGGTGAAAACTGGCACGGCGGTGTGATAGGCATTGTCGCCGCAAGGCTTGTACAGAAATACGGCAAGCCCTGTCTTGTCATAACCGATGACGGTAACGAGGCAAAGGGCTCGGCACGAAGCATTGACGGCTTTTCCCTTTATGAATGCATAAGCAGCGCCAAGGATTTATTGAAGCATTACGGCGGACACACCCTTGCCGCGGGCTTCGGTATGGAAAGCCCTAATCTGCCCCTTTTTGAAAAGGCGGTTGAGGACTATGCAAAAACCGTGGATATGCCCTTCCCGAGGCTTGAGCTTGACTGCAGGCTCCGCCCCGAATTTATAAATTCAGATATACTTACCGTTATTGATGCCCTTGAGCCCTTCGGTGCGGGTAACCCTCAGCCGATGTTCGGACTTTTCGGTATGAGCCTTACGGGTATTCAGCCCATAGGCGGCGGTAAGCATCTGCGCCTTTCCTTCAGAAAGGGTAATGCAAATATTACGGGACTTCTTTTCGGCGTTACGGAAAAGGAGCTTCCCTACGCTATCGGAGATACACTTGACCTTGCGGTAAGACTTGAGAGAAACGAATATATGGGTCAGGTCAAGGTCAGCATATATATAAAAGAAATGAGAATGTCGGGCACCGATGACGAGCTTTATCTTAAGAGCAGGCGTCTTTACGAAAAAATTATGCGCCGCGACAGACTTAGCGTGAAGGAAGCAAGGTTTGCAATTCCCGACCGACAGCAGATTGCAAATGTTTTCCGCTTCATCCGTGACAGCGGCGGCTGGAGCTTTGACACCGACGTGCTCTGCTACCGCCTTGGCGGTGACGGAAGCAACGCCTGCAAGGTGCTTGTCTGCATTGACGTGCTTTGTGAGCTGGGTATATTCAGAAAGGAAGGGGAGAGCATTCTCCCGCACAATCTCGAAAACAAGGTTAACCTTGAGGATTCTGTCCTTATGAAATATCTGAAAGAAGAAGGAAAGGAGAGCTGACAATGGAAAGCTACGAGAGAGATTATCAGAAGCTTATAGCGGATTATCAGAACACGTTTTCACCCGCTGATATTGAAAAAATCAAAATGGCTTATGCTATTGCTTGTGAAGCTCACGAGGGACAGAAGCGCCGCTCGGGTGAGCCTTACATTATGCATCCCGTAGCCGTTGCAAAAATCCTTGCCGATATGGGTATGGATGCGGAATCCGTCTGTGCGGCTCTTTTGCACGATGTTGTTGAGGATACGGAAACCACCTCACGTGAAATCCGTGATATGTTCGGCGAAAGCATTGAACAGCTTGTTGACGGCGTTACAAAGCTCGGTCAGATTCCTCTTTCCGCAAGCAAGGAGGAGCAGCAGAGTGAAAACGTGCGTAAAATGTTCCTTGCAATGTCAAGGGATATCCGCGTTATCATCATCAAGCTTGCCGACCGCGTTCACAATATGCGTACGCTTATGCATATGCCCGAGGAGAAAAGACGCTACAAGGCAAGGGAGACCCTTGAAATTTATGCTCCCATTGCTCACCGTCTCGGTATCCGTGCCTTCAAGGACGAGCTTGAGGACCTTGCAATCAGCTACCTCGACCCCGTTGCTTACGGTGAAATTGCTCAGAATCTTGAAAGTCAGGTCGAGTCCCGTCAGAATTTCCTTGACAGCATCAAGGCGGAAATTCTTGAGCGTGTAAGGCAGGAGGTGCCAAACGTTCATATTGAGGGACGAATCAAATCCGTTCACGGTATTTACAGAAAAACCTATATGAAGGGTAAAACCTTCGACGAAATATATGATATTTATGCAGTAAGGCTTATTGTTGACTCGGTTTACGAGTGCTACTGCTGCCTCGGTGTTATCCACGATATGTTCAATCCCATTCCGGGACGCTTCAAGGACTATATCTCCACCCCGAAGCCGAATATGTATCAGTCTCTGCATACAACGGTTATCGGCAGAGCGGGTGTGCCCTTTGAGGTGCAGATAAGAACCTGGGAAATGCACCACACCGCCGAATACGGTATCGCGGCTCACTGGAAGTATAAGCTCGGTATGAGCGGTAAGGCTAAGTTTGAGGAAAGGCTCTCCTGGATAAGGCAGCTTCTCGAAACTCAGCAGGACAGCGACGACGTTGAGGATATCGTAAAAACAATCAAGACCGACTTTATCCCCGAGGAGGTATTTGCCTTTACTCCTAAGGGCGACGTTATCAGCCTTCCTATGGGCTCGTGCATTATCGACTTTGCTTATGCAATTCACTCGGGTGTTGGCAATAAAATGATAGGCGCCAAGGTTGACGGCAGAATCAGCACCCTCGACCATAAGATAAACAACGGCGAAATTATTGAAATTCTCACAACCTCCTCCCGCGATAAGGGACCGAGCCGAGACTGGATAAAAATTGCAAAGACCGCCTCGGCAAGAACAAAAATCAAGGGCTGGTTCAAAAAGGAAAAGCGTGAGGAGAATATCATTGAGGGTAAGGCGGAGGTTGAGCGCGAGTTCAAGCGCAACAATATCAGCCTTTCCGATAAGCAGCTTCCCGAATTCCTTTCTAAGTTTGCCGAAAAGCACCATTGTAACTCCATTGACGATTTTTATGCGGCAATCGGCTACGGCGGAATCGTTTTCACAAACCTTCTTCCCCGTATCAAGGAGGAATATCAGAAGCTTGTAAAGGAAAGTCAGCCTCAGGAAATTCCTCAGGAGCCGAAGCTGACTCAGCCTAAAAAGGTTGTCAAGAGCGCTGAGGGCATTATCATTGAGGGCATTGACAACTGCCTTGTAAAGTTTTCGCGCTGCTGCGACCCGCTTCCCGGTGATGAAATCATCGGCTTTATCACAAGAGGTCACGGCGTTTCAATCCATACAAGAAAATGCAGCAACGTGCCTAAGGATATCTCAAAGGCGGCTCAGCCCGAAAGGTGGATTTCCGCCCGCTGGGATACGCAGGTGCAGAATTCCTACCGTGTAACTCTTGCCGTTACCTGCATTGACCGTGTGGGTATGCTTGCCGACCTTTCGGCAGTAATTGCAAATATGCACGTTATGATTCACTCGATTTTCACAAAGGACACCAACGATGGCAGAAGCACGGTTTACCTGACAATCACGGTAAACGGCGCTGAGCACCTCAAGAGCGTAAGTGAAAAGCTCAGAAAAATCAAGGGAGTGCTTTCAACGGAGCGTTCAGGATTATAAAAAAATACGCACTTCCCGGCTCTCCTTCGGGAGAGCTGTCACGAAGTGACTGAGAGGGCAACAAAAGTAAAATGAAAGCAGTAATTCAAAGAGTAACAAAAGCAAGCGTCACCGTGGACGGTGAAATCACGGGACGGATAGGCACGGGCTTTCTTGTGCTTTTAGGTGTAATGCAGGAGGATACTGAAAAGGAAATGGAGCTTCTTGCAAAAAAGGTTTCCGAAATACGCATTTTCACCGACGAAAACGATAAAATGAACCTTTCACTTGAGCAGGTTGACGGTGAGGTGCTTGTGGTTTCACAGTTCACCCTTTGTGCCGATATAAAAAAGGGCAGACGCCCCTCCTTTATTCCCTCGGCTTCACCCGACAAGGCAAACAGACTCTACGAGGCATTCTGTGACGAGCTTATTAAAAAAGGTGTCAGAAAAGTCGAAAAGGGAGTTTTCGGCGCCGATATGAAGGTCGAGCTTCTCAATGACGGCCCCGTTACGATTATAATGAATACGGATGAATGGCTGAAATGAGGTCAGAAAATATGCTCAAACTTACAACTTTCGCACCGGGAATGGTGTATGCTAACTGTTATATAGTAAAGGATGAGGAAAGCGGCGACGCCTTTGTTGTTGACCCCGGTGCTTACAATAAGCACCTTGAGGCTCTGCTTAAGAGTGAGTGTATAGAAAAGCTTCGCTATATTCTTCTGACCCACGGTCATTTTGACCATATCTCGGGCGTCAAGGAGCTTAAGGAGAATTTCGGCGGTGAAATTGTGATTCACGCCGAGGATGCGGAATGCCTTTACAGTAAGAGTAAATCCCTTGCTTCAAAATTCTTCTTCCCGCAGCACGACGTTATTGCCGACGTGCTAGTGAAGGACGGTGACAGACTTCCCTTCGGCGAAGCGGAAATTGAGGTTATTCACACTCCCGGTCACACAAAAGGAAGCGTGTGCTATGTTATAGGTGACATTATGCTTTCGGGTGATACCCTTTTCAGAAGCAGCATCGGCAGAACGGATTTCCCCGGCGGAAGCATTGAGGAGATGAAGGAATCTCTTAAAAAGCTTGCCGCGCTTGAAAAGAACTACACCGTTTATCCCGGTCACGATGTGAGCACAACGCTGGAAGCGGAGAAGAAATATAATCCGTATATGTAAAAATGCAAAATGTAAAATGGAGCTTAAGATGTATCTTATAAACCTTAATCATAAATATAATTACGAAACTGAAAATCTGTTAAGGCTCTTTTTCCCCGAGAAAATTGTTCAGAGTGATGAAGCACCCGAGGGGGAGGACTATATCTTCACAGAGCTTGACGGGGGAAAAATTAACGTAAGGCTCTGCCTTGACGGAAAAATAAACGGAAAAACAAAGGAATATGCCTTGGGGGATATTCCTTCTTTTGATACAGAAGAAAGCTTTTTTGAAAGAAAAATTGCTCTCTTAATGTTTGACGTGCTTTGTGAGGCTACAGGCTACACACCGCCCTGGGGCATACTCACGGGAGTAAGACCCGCAAAGCTTATGGGCAAGCTTGTTTTACAGATGGGCGAGGAAGAGGCAAAGGAATATTTTATGTCAGAGCTTAAGGTCACAAAGGAAAAGACCGACCTTGCCCTCTGTGTTTCAAAAAAGGAAGCGCCTATAATCGACGGAGCATCAGGGGAAAAATCCTTTTCCCTTTACGTTTCAATTCCCTTCTGCCCCACAAGGTGCAGCTATTGCTCCTTTATTTCCCATTCCAACGACAAGGCAAAAAAGCTTATGCCTGAGTATGTGGACTACCTTATAAAGGAAATTGAGGAAACGGGCAGAATTGCAAAGGAGCTCGGACTTAAGCTTGAAAGCGTTTATTACGGCGGCGGTACTCCTACGGCTCTTACTGAGGAGCTTCTCAAAAGGGTAACCGATGCCGTAAGCGGAAGCTTTGACCTTGCCGATATAAAGGAATACACAATCGAGGCGGGCAGACCCGACAGCGTTACCGAGGAGAAATTCCGCCTAATGAAGGGCTGCGGCTGCAACCGTATAAGCATAAATCCCCAGACCTTCAACGATGATGTATTAAAGGAAATCGGCAGAAATCACACAAGTGCCGAGACCCTTGAGGCGATGAAGCAGGCGAGAAAAGAGGGCTTTGATTTTATCAATATGGACCTTATTGCAGGACTTCCTACGGATACCCTTGAAAGCTACAAAAGCACCCTTGATACCGTGCTTTCCCTTGAGCCTGAAAACATCACCGTACATACCCTTGCCCTCAAGCGTTCGGCAACCCTCGTGACGGACAAGAGGGAGACAAACAGCGGCGGCGTTGCCTCTGCGATGGTTTCCCACACCTACGAAACCCTCACAAAAGCCGGATATATACCCTACTATATGTACCGACAAAGCAAGAGCCTCGGCAACCTTGAAAACGTCGGCTGGGCAAAGGAGGGCTTTGAGGGGCTTTACAACGTCTATATGATGGAGGAATGCCACACTATCCTTTCTGTTGGCGCAGGAGCGGTGACAAAGTTAAAAAATCCTCACGGAAACGAGATTGAACGAATTTTTAACTACAAATATCCATACGAATATATAAACGACTTTGATGAAATTATAAAACGTAAAAAGCAGATTACAGAGTTTTATATGAGGTGAGAGCCTTTGGCTAATTTTGACATCAGAACAATCAATTCACGTCTCAGGGAAAATCCCGACGGCTTTATTGCGGAGTGTGAAAACGCCTACTGCAGTCAGCTTGATGCCGTCGTAAGGGAAATAGACGCCGAAAAGGGTAGGGTGCTCGTGATGCTTGCGGGACCGAGCTCCTCGGGTAAAACCACAACGGCGGGTCTTATTGCCCGAAGGCTTTCCGCCCTCGGCAGAAATGCCGTGGTTGTGTCCCTTGACGATTTTTACCTTGACCAGGATGTTCCGCGCACCTTTGAGGACGGCACGGTGGATTATGAAACCGTTGAAGCCCTTGATGTGCCCTTGATTTCGGAGTGTCTGCATAGCCTTATAAATACGGGTGAAAGCCTGATGCCCCGCTTCTGCTTCAGAACAAAAAGAAGAAGCCTCGGCGAAAGGGTAGTCGTTGACCCTGAGGGCGTTGTTATTGTGGAGGGACTTCATGCGCTCAACCCCGCAATCACCGATCCTTTAAGTGACGAAAATATGAAAAAGTATTACGTCAGCGTATCTTCAAGGATAACCGACGGTGATGCTGTTCTTTTTTCAAAAAGAGAGCTTCGCTTTATACGGAGACTGATAAGAGATTTTTATCACAGAAGCAGCGACGTTGAATACACCTATTATCTGTGGAAGGGCGTAAGAATGGGGGAGGACAGATATCTGTTTCCCTTCAGCAGTCTTGCCGACAGAAAGATTGATTCAATTCATCCTTATGAGGCGGCGCTTTTCAAAAGCACGGCAACAAGTCTCCTTGACCGTGTTGACAAAAGCAGTAAATATTATGAAAACGCAAGCGAGCTGAAGGAAAAGCTCAGCCGCTTTGTGAGCATTGAGAGGGAAAAGCTGCCGACGGATTCACTTTTGAACGAGTTCGTCGGATAAAACGGAAATTTTTTACAGGAGTTGAAGATTTTGGCTGAACGTAAAAAGCAATCCTTGCTTACCGGTGCAGGCGTGCTTGCCATTGCAACGGTCATTGTAAAGCTTATAGGAGCGGTTTATAAAATACCGCTTACAAACCTTATCGGTGCTGAGGGCTACGGCTACTTTACGGGCGCCTATGCGGTCTATACGCCCCTTTATGCAATTTCTATGGCGGGTCTGCCCGTTGCCGTGGCGTCAATGGTCTCGCGCAACGTGGAGCTCGGCAGAGTAAAGGATGCGCAAAGCCTTTTTAAAATTGCAAAAAGGCTCTTTCTTATTATCGGACTTGCCTGCACGGCGGTGCTTGTGCTTATCGCTTACCCGTACTCAAGCTTTGTCGGCGCACCCGATAATTTCATAAGCATTATTGCAATTGCTCCCTGTGTGCTTTTCTGTTGTCTGATGTCAGCCTACAGAGGCTACTACGAGGGGCTGAACAATATGACCCCCACGGGAGTATCTCAGGTTATTGAGGCGGTGTTCAAGCTTGTCATCGGACTTGCGGGTGCTTATATTTTTATGGACAAGTCCCTTTCATATTACCGTGATAACGCCGCCGAGGGAGCTCTTGAGCTTTTCGGCAGGACGGTTACAAGCGAGTCGGAGGCGCTGAGTGCAATTTATCCCTTTGCCGCCGCCGTTGCAATTCTCGGTGTTACCGCAGGCTCGGTGTCATCCTGGCTTTATCTGTTCCTGCGCTATAAAAGAAAGGGCGACGGCTTTACAAGGGAGGAGCTTGTAAACTCCTCAGAGGCAAGAGAGCCGAAGGAGTTACGCAGAGAGCTTCTGAAAATCGCAATTCCCGTTGCCGCCTCGTCAGTTATTCTCAACGTTACAAATATGATTGACGACTTTACAATCCGTGCAAGGCTAAACCACGCCCTTGAGGTCGGCGGTGAAGTTATAAAGGAAATGTATGCCGATGCGCTTTCTGCCTCGCAGACTCTTGACAGCGGTATTTCGACCTACCTTTACGGTATCCACGGCTCGGTAATAAACATAAAAAATCTTGTGCCCACAATCACCCTTACCCTCGGTATCAGCGCCATTCCCGTAATTTCAAAGGCGTGGGCGGCAAGGGACACAAGGGGCATCAAGGTTTCTACGGAGTCTGCTCTTCGCGTTACAATGATGCTCGGACTACCCGCGGGCTTCGGAATTGCGGCGCTTTCAGAGCCGATACTGAATCTGCTTTACTCCTCTACGGCGGAGATTGTTCCCATTGCGGCGCCGATGCTTCGTACCTACGGCTTTGCAATGTTCCTTTTTGCCGTTGCAACGCCGATGACGAATATACTTCAGGCGGTCGGAAATACAAGGGCTCCGATTATAAGCATTGTTGCCGGTGCCGTTGCAAAGATAGCCTACAACTACATTATGATAGGCAGACCCGAAATCAACGTTCAGGGTGCGGCGGGAGGCTCCGTTGCCTGCTATGTTGTAATGGTGGCAATCAACCTTTACGAGCTTGTTAAAACCACTGACGTAAGGCTTGATTATATCTCTGTTTTCCTTAAGCCCTTTGTTGCCGCGGCGGCCTGCGGCGGTGTTGCATTTATAAGCTACGGGCTTCTGACGGACAACCTCGGGCTCGATTCAAAGCTTTCCTGCATCGCGGCAATCGGTTTTGGTGCATCAATTTATGCAATTGTGTTGCTTTTTATAAAAGGAATTGTAAAAGATGATGTAGAAATGCTTCCAAAAGGAGAAAAAATTGCAAAAGTCCTTGAAAAATTTAAATTATTAGGGTAAAATAGACCCATTGAGGTTTTGGTATGGTAAATTTTGACTTTAAAGACAGATATGACATTAACGACCTTTTAAGGATTATGGAGCTTTTACGCTCACCGGGCGGTTGTCCGTGGGATGCAGAGCAGACTCACGAAAGCATCCGTAACAGCCTTATTGAGGAAACCTACGAGGTTATTGAAGCAATCAACAAAAAGGACAGAGAGCTTCTTTTAGAGGAGCTCGGCGATGTGCTTTTGCAGGTTGTGTTCCACGCGCAGATGGAAAAAGAGATAAGTAGCTTTGACTTTTCCGATGTGTGCGACGGTATATGCAAAAAGCTTGTTGAGCGTCATCCTCACGTTTTCGGAAGTGTCAGCGTTGAAAGCACCGATGATGTGCTTAAAAACTGGGACGACATAAAGCGTAAGAGCAAGGGACAGAAAACCCAGGGCTCTTCAATGGAGAAAATCCCCAGAGAGCTTCCCGCACTTATGAGAGCGGAGAAGATTCAGTCCAAGGCTAAGAAGGTCGGCTTCGACTGGCCTGAAATCAGCGGAGCGCTTGATGCCCTTGAAAGTGAAATCAGGGAGTTTAAGGAAGCTATGGAAAAGGGCTCCTTCGACGAGGCTGAGGCAGAGATGGGCGACGTGCTTTTCTCCTGTGTCAATGTTTCAAGATTTATGAAAATTGACCCCGAGCTTGCACTTACCCGCTCGAACGAAAAATTCATAAGACGTTTTCTTGAGGTTGAGCGCCTTGCAGATGAAAAGGGCATCAATATGAAGGAGAAAACCATAGAAGAGCTTGATGAACTGTGGAATCAGGCGAAAATCAATTTAGGATCCAATTGAGTTTATAATACTCATGGAAAATATAATATTTTTTGGAGGACACAAAAAATGAATAAAACAGAACTTATCAATGCAGTAGCAGCTAAGGCTGAAATTTCAAAGAAGGACGCAGACAAGGCTGTAGCAGCAGTTATCGCTTCAATCGAAGAAGCACTCGTTGCAGGTGACAAGGTTCAGCTTATCGGCTTCGGTACATTCGAAGTTAAGGAAAGAGCTGCAAGAACAGGCCACAACCCCAAGACAGGCGAAGCTATCGAAATCGCAGCTGCAAAGCTTCCTTCCTTCAAGGCAGGCGCAGCACTCAAGAACGCAGTTAAATAATTAACGGCAGATAATCTGAGACTGTTCCAAAAGGAGCAGTCTCTTTTTCGTAGAGGTATAAAATGAGATTAGACAAATATTTAAAGGTTTCACGCCTTATAAAAAGACGCACCGTTGCAAACGAGGTCTGTGACGCAAAGCGCGTTACCGTTAACGGAAAGGTTGCAAGGGCCTCCTACGACGTCAAGGTCGGCGACATTATAGAAATCCAGATGGGTGAAAATATCCTCAAGGCAGAGGTGCTTGTTGTTACCGAGCACGCGACGAAGAACGATGCAGGGCTGATGTACAGGATAATATAATTGCTGCCGGCAATTATATTATCCTGAATGCAAAATGCAGAATGCAGAATGCAGAATTAAGGTCACACCGTAGAAGCATAAGACCGGAGCTTCGCTTCCGTGGAGAGAAAAATCGGTAACGGTCAGATTTATAATTATAATTGGCAGAGGTAAAAAAACACCTCTGTTTTTATTTGCGGTTAAGAAGCATATTTTTTGCACCTCTTTACCCGCGACCGAAATTTTGCATTTTACATTTTGCATTTTGCATTATTTCAGCTTCTCCCGAATAAACTTTACAAAGAATAAAGGGGGAGCAATTATGCAGGAAAGCAAGGATAAAATCATAATGCCGCACAGTGCGCTTTTAAAGGACAGACAGGAGCTTCATTTAAGCGGTGTTACCGATGTTGACTCCTTTGATGAAACGGGAATTACGGCCTACACGGATATCGGTGAGCTTTCAATAGGCGGTGAAAATCTGCATATAACAAAGCTTTCCCTTGAATCGGGGGAGCTTCTTGTTGAGGGGAGAATAAATTCCCTCGTTTACCGTGATGAGGCACCGAAGGCAACCTCATTTTTCGGCAGGGTTTTCCGATGAGCTACAGTGAGCCGCTTTTAAATCAGATACGTGTTTTCTTTCTTAGCATCGGCGTCGGGGCGTTCCTCTGCCTTTGCTATATTGCCGTGCAGAGCCTTTTCAGGCTTTTCGGAAAAGGGGACAGAGTGTATTATTTTGCCGACGGTGCCTTCTGTGTGATTTTTGCCTTTGTATCCTTTTTCTTTATGGTGCTTTATAACAGCGGTCAGGTCAGGCTTCACCTTGTTTTCGGTGAGGCAGTCGGCTTTTTTGCGCTTTACCTTTCCGTGGGGAGATATATTGAAAAAGCACTTCGCAAAGCGGCGGAGAGCATAAGAAGAGGTATAGGTCTCGTGCTGCTTCCCGTTAGGCTCGTCACAAGGCATTTTTGCTCGGGTGCGGCTGAAATAAGGGATAAAATCAGACTCACGGCTTCAAAAAGGAGAAGCGGGGAGGAAGGGACAGAAAAAAAGACAAAAAAATTTCATTTTCTTTTTGAAAGACACTTGAAAAATAAAAACAAATCTGTATAATTATATTTGGTATTTGCAGAAGTGTTTGTAAATGTATTTGTTAAATTTCAACTGGGAGGAATTTTTGTGGCTGTCAAAGAGTTCAGGCCGTCAAAATCAAGGTTTAAAATCAAATATAAAAAAACATATTTAGTTTTACTTATCCTCTTTATGTTTGTTTCTGTTTTCTGCGTAGGCTTCAGAATTAACAATGATGCCGCCGTTGCAGATTATGAAAGGCAGATTGCCGAGATGCAGGAAAAGGTTGATAAGCTCAGCGCCGAAAATGATGAGTATACATCTGTGCTGACCTCAACTGACCGCAGCGCATATTATGAAAAAATCGCTCGTGAGGTTTACGGCTACGGTAAGCCCGGCGAATACGTTTTTTACAAAACGGTTTCCTGAGAGGAAACATAAATTAGGAGGATAACAGTTTTTTATGCTTGAAATTGGAGCAATTGTAGAAGGTAAAATCACAGGACTTACAGCCTTCGGTGCATTTGTAAGCCTTCCCGACGGAAAAAGCGGAATGGTACATATTTCGGAGGTTTCCACCTCCTTTGTTAAGGATATAAAGGATTTCCTTAAGGAAGGACAGACCGTCAAGGTTAAGGTTGTGGGTATTTCCGAGGAGGGCAAAATCAGCCTTTCAATCAGAAAAGCGGAAGCTCCCAAGGAGCCCCGCGAGCCTAAGGAGAACGCTCCCCAGCGTCCCCGCCGTAATAATGACAGACCCCGTGCAAACGTATGGCAGGGTCAGCCCTCAAAGAGCAAGGAGGCAATGAGCTTCGAGGATATGATGGCTCAGTTCAAGCAGGCAAGTGACGAAAAAATGTCAGACCTCAAGCGCTCCGTTGATTTTAAGAACGGTACAAGACGCGGTAAATAAGCAGGTGTATTCAAAGTCGCAGAATTTTGTTTTCTGCGGCTTTTTTTGTTGACAAAAATTGTTACAGGTTGTTATAATAAGTTAAAGAAAATAAAGGAGGAAATAATTATGAAAAAGCTTACATCAGTATTACTCGCAGTGCTTATGGTGTTTTCACTTACCGTGACATCATTTGCCGCTAATGAAGAAAAGCCCTTTGACAACAGTAAATTTTACACCGAGGGCGACTACACAATCCATTACAGAGTCTTTGAGCCGTCGGACGCCGTAAGGGGACAGATTTTTCTTGTTCACGGCTTCTGCCTTTCAACGGTGAGCCTTGAGGGCGTTGCCGCTGAATATGCAGGGGCGGGCTACCGTGTTGTTCTTGCAGATGCGCCCTCCTTCGGCTATTCAACAAAGGAAAACAGTAAAACAAAGCTTGTTGACAGAGAGGTACTGTTTTACGGACTTCTTAAGGAGCTTGGCGGAAAATGGATTGTCGGCGGTCACTCAATGGGCGGCGGTATCGCCATCAATCTCGCAACGGACTACCCCGAAATCACCGAGGGCGCAATCCTTTTTGCTCCCCAGACCTCTGCCGAGTCAAGCGGTGTGATGGCAGCCTTTATGCGCTCGGGAATTATGCAGGCAATGTACAGCCTTGTGCTTAAGCTTGCGCTTCTCTTCCCGTCAATTGTACGCTCACTTGTTGAAATGAGCTTCAGCGATAAGGAATTTGCGGCAGACTACGACCTTTCAAGAATCACCGCTCCATTTACCCTTGAGGGCTCAGGTCCCGCCGTTGCGATTATGGCTTCTCATACAAGAGGAAGCGACCTTGAGGCCTTTTCACAGCTTGATATTCCCTGCGTAATTCTTACTGCTGAGGATGACCGCGTAGCAAATGCAGATAACCTGCAGGCTATTATCGACAACGCTCCCGAAGGAACCGTTGTTATAGATGGCCTTGAGGGCGGACATATGATGATGGAATATAACCCCGTGCTCGCCGCAGAGCTTACTCTGGAGGCAATAAACAAATAATTAACGGACTGTTAGTATATTTATCATAATATTGAAGTAATATTAAAGGTGACGGAATGTTACCTTTAATATTTTTTAAAAAAGAAGGTTATTTATATGTACAAAACTAAAGAACTATACAGCCTTGATAAAAGTCTTGCGGGGAAATATCTCGCACAGTTTGAATATCCCTGGCAGGCGCTTTCGGGAATAAAGGAGCTTATACTCACTCTCGGTGAGGAACTCGATAAAAATGAATATGATGAAATCAGTGAAAACGTATGGGTGCATAAGAGCGTAAAAATTGCCCCTACGGCATATATCGGTGCGCCCTGTATTATCGGAAAGAATACGGAGGTAAGGCAGAGTGCCTTTATCCGCTCGGCGGCGCTTATAGGTGAGGGCTGTGTAATAGGCAACTCCACCGAGGTAAAAAACGCTATTATCTTTGACGGCGTTCAGGTGCCTCACTTCAATTATGTCGGTGACAGCATACTCGGCTATAAATCCCACCTCGGAGCGGGTGCGGTTACATCTAATGTAAAAAGTGACAAGAGCCTTGTTACGGTAAAGACTCCTGACGGAAAGCTTGAAACGGGTCTTAAAAAGTTCGGTGCCATGGTGGGTGACAATGTTGAGGTCGGCTGTAACAGCGTGCTTAACCCGGGTACGGTTATCGGCAGAAACTCTAATATTTATCCGCTTTCAAGCGTAAGGGGAAGCGTGCCTGAAAACAGCATTTTTAAAAATCAGCAAAATATTATTTTGAAGGTGAATAACAATGGGTAAATATTTCGGTACTGACGGCTTCCGCGGTGAAGCCAATGTGAGCCTTACTGCCGACCATGCGTATAAGGTCGGACGCTTTCTCGGCTGGTACTACGGCGAAAAGAAAAGACGCGCAGGGGACAATACTCCTGCAAGAATAGTTATCGGCAAGGACACAAGGCGTTCAAGCTATATGTTCGAGTATACCCTTGTCGGCGGACTTGTTGCCTCGGGTGCGGACGCTTATCTTCTTCACGTTACGACTACCCCTTGTGTTGCCTATATTTCAAGGGTGGACGGTTTTGACTGCGGAATTATGAT
Organism: Acutalibacteraceae bacterium; assembly: GCA_045658745.1. Classification (GTDB taxonomy): domain Bacteria; phylum Bacillota; class Clostridia; order Oscillospirales; family Acutalibacteraceae; genus UBA6857. Next base: position 23,449 of record JAZOVO010000055.1, read on the forward strand.
TTCTGCCTCACACAATCCTTTTTTTGATAACGGCATAAAGCTCGTTAACGGCGACGGTGAAAAAATGGACGAGGAAACCATCGCTCTTATTGAAGCCTATCTTGACGGAGAAAATGACCTTTTCGGTGTAAAGGGTGAGCTTCCCTTTGCACACAGAGAGAATATCGGCAGAACCGTTGACTATATTGCAGGCAGAAACCGTTACATCGGCTATCTTATCAGCCTCGGACTTTACTCCTTCCGCGGTAAGAAGGTCGGCCTTGACTGTGCAAACGGAAGCTCCTGGAATGTTGCAAAGGCAGTTTTTGACGCCCTCGGTGCAGAGACCTATGTGATCAACGCTTCGCCTGACGGCACAAACATCAACCGTGATGCGGGCTCGACCCATATTGAGGGTCTGCAGGCGCTTGTAAGGGAAAAGGGGCTTGATATCGGCTTTGCCTATGACGGCGACGCTGACCGTTGTCTTTGTGTTGACGAAAAGGGCAACGTTGTTGACGGAGATGCAATCCTTTATATTTACGGCAGATATATGAAGGAGAGAGGCAAGCTTGTTTCAAATACTGTTGTGACAACGGTTATGTCAAACTTCGGACTTTACAAGGCATTTGATGAGCTTGGTATTGACTATGCAAAAACCGATGTGGGTGACAAATATGTTTATGAGTATATGATTAAAAACGGCTGCCGTCTCGGCGGTGAGCAGTCGGGTCACATAATTTTTTCAAAGTACGCTTCAACGGGAGACGGCATTCTCACAAGCCTTAAGATGATGGAGGTCATTATGGCTGAAAAGAAGACCCTCAGTGAGCTTGCGGCACCCTTTAAGGCTTATCCCCAGGTGCTTATCAATGTAAGGGTGAAGGATAAGGCGGCGGCAGGAAATGACGCTGATGTGATTGCTGAAACAAAAAAGGTTGCCGATACTCTCGGTGACAGTGGACGTATACTTTTGCGCGAATCGGGCACGGAGCCTGTTATCCGTGTTATGGTTGAGGCGCCTGACAAGGGGCTTTGTCAGAGTCTTGCGCAGAGTGTTGTTGATGTGATACTTGAAAAGGGTCACGGCGCAGAATAAAAAGTAAAGTTCTTTGGTTCTTTCTTACAAGAAAGAACGCCACGCGGCGAGCGATGAAAAAATTACACCGTCTTGAAAAAGGCGGTGTTTTTTCACCCTCCGCGGTTATTACTTTTAAGTTCTACTGCCTCAAGCCGTATGTTTTGTGCCTACGGTACTGTTAAACCGTAGGGCAGGGGCTTGCTCCTGCCGTAAGGAATTGCCATTTCATCCTCCGTGGTTATAACTTTCACGTTCTACCCGCTCATGCCGCGGAGGCACTTACTTTTGTCGGTTGCGACAAAAGTAAGCAAAAACGCGCTTGGGTTCTACGTGGAGGTCCGCAGTGGCGGTGAATTTTTCCGGATCTACCGTGATTGAAAGGGTAACACTTCTCGTCTCATCGCACCGCCGTAGTGACCATATGTATCACTAACGGAAAAATTCACATTACTACTGCTCTATCCGAGGGTAATGCTCACGGACAACTCAGCTTAAGGCTTAGTTCTACTAACGAGTACGCTACGTCCGCCATATTTATCAAAATCCGCAATCGTCTAATTTTCCGCCACCTCTTTAACTACCGTGTACCCGACATTCGCAGACCGCTCCTCGGGTTATTTTAGATAGAACCGTCCTCCGAAGTTCTACAGACGAACGTGGGTTGAGAGAGTGGACGTGAGTTGAATGGATGGGTGTGGGTTACGCTTGCCTCTCCCTATGGGATAAGCGGCAGACCGCAAGGCTCACGGAGAGGGCTTGTAGGGACAACAAAAACCGAGCGAAAACAATTGCTCGGTTTGGTTATTTAAGCGGTTTCATTGTGTTTGTGAAGCCTAAAATATATTCAGGCGACACGTTGTAATATTTACAAAGAGTGATAAGGTGTTTTATTGGCATTTCGTTTGTGCTTGTTTCATATCTGCTGTAAGCTCGTTGGTTAATCTTTAAAACTTCAGCAATTTGTGTTTGGGTAAGGTCGTGGTCTTCTCTTAAGTCTTTTATGCGTTGCTGATATGTCATAGTATCACCTTCTCATATTTTTCTCTATATTAACATACCACACAATTGTAGTATTGACTTTACTACAATTGTGTGGTAAAATAATTTTCGCGAAATGATTTTCGTTTTTGTTGCTACACAAATATGTCAACGGCGGATTTGCTTTTTTATGAGCAATCCGCCGTTGACATATCCTCCCTCTTGCATTTTTTGTTTTCTTGTGTTAAAATACATCTCGAATTTTGCATTTTGCATCTTGCATTTTGCATTTCGATGCCTTCGGGCATTGAGTTCAGTCAGTTCGAAACCTTCCTGACTTAAACCAACAACGGTTTAAAATCAAAACTAAAGGAGCTAAAAAATGAATATCAACAAACACAACAGTAACCTCGCAAAGGGTGCGATTATTGCCGCGCTCTATGCCGCGCTTACCTACGGACAGGAAATGCTTTTTCCCGGCAGTGCCTCGGCGGCGGTGCAGTTCCGCGTTTCGGAGGCGCTTACCGTCCTTGCACTTTTTACCCCTGCCGCAATTTCCGGGCTTACGGTAGGCTGCGCAATCTCAAATCTCGTTTTTATGGGCGCTCTGCCTCTCGACGTTGTCCTCGGCTCGTTTGCAACCTTCCTTGCGGCGGTGTGTATGAATAAGCTTAAGGACGTGACCTTCAAAGGGATACCCCTTGCGGCACTTCTGATGCCCGCTGTTTTCAACGGTGTTATCATCGGACTTGAAATTGAAATCTTCTTTATCGAAGGTCCCTTCCACTTTCTGAGCTTCCTTACTCAGGGCGGCTTTGTTGCTCTCGGTGAGCTCGGAGTGTGCTTTACTCTCGGCATTCTGCTTTATAAAATAATAAAAAATAAAAAAATAGAAAAATATATAAAATAGTATTTAAAAATTCAAAATGCTCTGCTATAATAGGCAGAGCAATTGTTTTTGTTAAATAAATTCAAAGGAGAAAGTTAAAAATCATGGAAAACAAGCTTTCAAAAAAGATGTGGTTTGGTATTTGTCTGTTCAGCTTTATGGGCGGTATAGCATGGAATATTGAAAATATGTATTTCAATACCTTCCTCTATAACTCCGTATATGCAGGCGCAACAGAAGGCGCTATGGCAGGTACAATGGCTCCCACAACAGCAATCAGCCGTATGGTTGCCCTTTCGGCAATCGCAGCAGTAGTTTCAACCTTTATAATGGGTACGCTCAGCGACAAGATGAAAAACCGCAAGCTTTTCATCTCAGCGGGTTATTTGTTATGGGGTCTTGTAACAGCAGCCTTCGGCTTTATTACAAGAGATAATACTGCAGCTCTTCTTAACCTTTCCGACGAAGCAAAAATCCTCGGTGCAACAGTATGGTTTGTTATCCTTATGGATATTATTATGACCTTTATGGGCTCGGCAAGTAACGACGCCGCCTTCAATGCTTGGGTAACCGATGTCACAAATACAAAAATCCGTCCCACAGTTGAAACAGTACTTACATTTGTAGGCTTCCTTTCAATGGCCGCTGTTATGGGCGTAGGCTCACTTGCACAGTCAGGCACAGTATCATATCAGAACTTCTTCCTTGTGCTTGGTCTTATCGTTACACTCTGCGGTGTGCTCGGCTTCTTTATCATTGATAATCCCAAGCAGATTTCAGCAGAGAACGAGGTTTCCTCAAGCTATTGGGCAGACCTTTTCTACGGCTTCAGACCTTCCGTTATCAAGGAAAATTCAAGACTTTACCTCGCACTTGCTGCTTTATGCAGCTTCAGCGTAGCCTTCCAGGTATTCTTCCCTTATCTTCTTGTATACCTTCAGTATGTTGTTATCCCCGATAACACAAAGGACGGCGCGGCTCTTCTTTCAACGGGCACAATTATCGTAGCGGTATTAGCCGTAGCATTCCTTGTTGCAGGCATTGTGCTTCTTCTTAAAATTGCAGGTAAGAGCAAGGGCAAGGGTCTTGTAGGCGGCGTTGTGCTTATGACAATCGGTCTGTTTATCCTTTCAACAACAACAAATATCAAGGCTGTGCTTATCGGTGTTGCTCCTACCGCTATCGGTTATGTTGTATTGGGTATCCTTTTCAACGCTTCCGTAAAGGACTTCATCCCCGCAGGTAAGGCAGGTCTTTTCCAGGGCATCAGAATGATTTTCTTCGTGCTTATTCCTATGGTGCTTGGTCCTGCAATCGGTGATATTGCTTGCAGAAGCTCTGCAATCACTTACATCAACGAGTACAATGTTGAAACAATTGTTCCCGCAAAGAGTATGTTCCTCTATGCAGCGATTGTATCAGTGCTTACACTTGTACCTCTTTATTTCCTTATCAAAAAGGGCTTCAAGGTTGAAGAGGAGTAAGAGTAGTCAGTAGCCAGTAGTCAGTAGTCAGGAAATGTCCTTCGGGTATTAAAGGACTTTGTTTATTCGGATAATAAAACTTAAAGCAGATGTTTTCGTGAATTCTAAAAACATCTTCTTTTTCTTTTTTTATATTT
>JAZOVO010000056.1:0-41956 GCA_045658745.1 Acutalibacteraceae bacterium
AAGAAGTTCATCAACGGAAATCTTTCTTTCTTCGACGGGAAGACCCCAGCTCTTGCAAAGCTCGATAACCGAGTTTCTTGTGATACCGGGAAGAATGCTGCCGTTGGGCATGGGAGTAACGATTGTGCCGTTAATCTTGAAGAAGATGTTCATTGCGCCGACTTCTTCGATATACTTTCTTTCAACGCCGTCAAGCCAGAGAACCTGAGAATAACCGTCGTCGTGTGCCTTAACCTGAGCTGCAAGGCTTGCTGCGTAGTTACCGCCTGTTTTTGCAAAGCCCATACCGCCTTTGACTGCTCTTACATAGTCGTCTTCAATCCAGATGCCTACGGGAGCAAGACCGCTTTCATAGTAAGCGCCTGAGGGTGAAAGGATAACCATAAACAGATATGTCTTTGAAGGAGCAACACCGAGGAATTCATCGGTTGCAATTACAAAGGGACGGATGTAAAGTGAGGTGCCTTCATCGGAGGGAACCCAGTCTCTGTCAACATCAACAAGAGTCTTTACAGCTTCAACGAACATATCCTCGGGAATTTCGGGAATGCAAAGTCTTTCATTTGAAGCGTTTGCTCTCTTTGCGTTCATATCGGGGCGGAAAAGATAAATTGAATCGTCAGCTCCGCGGTATGCCTTAAGACCTTCGAACATCTCCTGACCGTAATGGAAAACCATTGCTGAGGGAGCAAGTGAAATGTTTGCATAGGGCTCGATTCTTGCATCGTGCCAGCCTTTACCCTCTGTATAGTTCATAACAAACATATGGTCTGTAAAAATGTGACCAAAGCCGAGCTTTTCGCCCTTCTGAGGCTTTGCCTTGGGAGCAGTTGTTTTTGTAATTCTGATATCCATTATAAACACCTCTTAATTATTCAAAATCATAACCGGCCTTTATAGCCTTAAGGTTTACATCAATAAGGTTTGCCTTTTTGGGAGGAACAACCTTTGAAACAGCAGTTTCCACACCGTCAAAGCCGATATAGTCACAAGCCTTCATAAGCTTACCCATAAGGATCATATTTGCGAGAGTCGCAAAGCCCTCGTCCTTTGCCATTTTTGTTGCAGGTACATAGTAAACCGTTACATCGTCACGCTGTACCTTTTCAGCAATAAGGCTTGAGTCAACGATAATGATACCGCCTGATACAACATCATTCTCATACTTCTTAAGTGAAGGAAGGTTCATTGCTACAAGCACGTCGGGGCTTGAAATGATAGGCGAACCAACCGGAATATCGCTGATGATAACGCTGCAGTTAGCTGTACCGCCACGCATTTCGGGGCCGTATGACGGAAGCCATGAAACCTGCTTTTCAGCAATAAGACCCTTATAAGCAAGAAGCTTGCCTGCAAAGAGAACACCCTGACCGCCGAAGCCTGCAATTAAAATCTGTTTTGTGCTCATTTTATGCTTCCTCCTTGCTTTCAGCGTCTCTGTCCTTATATACACCGAGAGGATAATAAGGAATCATCTTCTCCTCTACCCACTTGAGAGCATCAACGGGAGTCATACCCCAGTTTGTAGGACAGGTTGAAACAACCTCAACAAGTGAAAAGCCCTTGCCGTCAAGCTGATTCTGGAAAGCCTTTTTAATAGCCTTCTTAGCGCTTCTTACGTTCTTTACATTGTTAACGGCAACTCTTTCGATATAGCCTGCGCCGTCAAGCTGTGAAAGCATTTCGGAAACCTTGACAGGGAAACCGCAATGGCTTGTATCTCTGCCGTAGGGTGAAGTCTGTGTAACCTGACCGGGAAGTGATGTGGGAGCCATCTGACCGCCGGTCATACCGTAAATTGCATTATTTACAAAGATAATTGTGATATTTTCATTTCTTGCTGCAGCATGTACTGTTTCAGCCATACCGATTGAAGCAAGGTCACCGTCACCCTGATAAGTGAAAACAACGTGCTTATCGGGATCGGAACGCTTAAGACCTGTTGCAACTGCGGGAGCTCTGCCGTGAGCTGCCTCTACCATATCACAGTTGAAATAATTATAAGCAAGTACGCTGCAACCAACGGGAGCAACACCGATTGTTCTGCCCTCGATACCGAGTTCATCAATAGCTTCAGCTACAAGACGGTGAATAATACCGTGAGTACAACCGGGACAGTAATGTAAGGGTACATCAGCAAGTGATTTGGGTTTATCAAAAACTACCATTATTCATTACCTCCTTTGTCAGCTTCAATAATCTTTTCGAGCACCTGCTCAGGTGAAGGAATCATACCGCCTACTCTGTTGCAGAGTGAAACGGGCTTTTTGCACTTTGTTGCAAGCTTAACATCCTCAATCATCTGACCCATTGACATTTCAACGCAGACAAAGCCTTTTACCTTGTCGGCGGCTTCTTCAAGCACCTTTGCGGGGAAGGGCCAGAGTGTGATCGGGCGGATAAGACCTGCCTTAATTCCCTGAGCGCGAGCCATTGCAATTGCATTCTTTGCAATTCTTGCGGTAATGCCGAAGGCACATACGCAAACCTCTGCGTCGTCCATCATATATTCCTCATACATAACCTCGTTTTCTTCGATAACCTTATACTTTTCGTATCTCTCAAAGTTAAGTTTTTCAAGCTCCTCGGGAACAAGTGAAAGAGAGTTGATAAGATTCTTCTTTCTCTTCATTTCTGTACCTGTAACAGCCCAGGACTTGTCATAATCCTCAACTACAGCCTCTTCGAGAGAAACAGGCTCCATCATCTGACCGAGTGTACCGTCAGCAAGAATCATTGAAGTCATTCTGTACTTATCGGCAAGGTCAAAGCCTTTGATTGTAAGACTTGCCATTTCCTGAACTGACGAAGGTGCAAGAACTATCATTCTGTAGTCACCGTGACCACAGCCCTTTGTTGCCTGAAAATAGTCAGCCTGAGAGGGCTGGATACCGCCGAGACCTGGGCCGCCGCGCTGAACATTTACTACAAGGCAAGGCAAATCGCTGCCTGCCATATAAGAAAGACCTTCAGCCTTAAGGGAAATTCCCGGGCTTGATGAAGAGGTCATAACTCTTTTACCTGTACCTGCAACGCCGTAAACCATATTGATTGCCGCTACTTCACTTTCAGCCTGAAGGAAGCAACCGCCGATTTTAGGCATTTTCTTTGCCATGTAAGCCGCAATTTCTGTCTGCGGAGTGATGGGATAACCGAAGTAATGACGGCAGCCTGCAAGAATAGCGGCTTCAGCAATAGCTTCGTTACCCTTCATGAGAACTTTTTCTGCCATTTTTTTACCCTCACTTTTCAACCTTGATTATACAGTCCGGACACATCGTTGCACAAAAAGCACAACCGATGCATTTGCTTTCGTCAGTCATTTCGGCAGGCGAATGTCCCTTGGCATTGATTTTGTCCTTTGCGATTACAAGAATCTTTTTAGGACAGGCTTCGACACAAAGTCCGCAGCCCTTGCATGAATCTGTTTTAAATGTTACCTTTGCCATAAAGCTCCTCCGTTTTAAAAGATTTTATTTTGCAAAGCAAGGCAAAATAAATTTTTTGTCTTGTCATTAAGCTCATTAAATAAGCTTTCTTTAACACTTGTCATTTTAAGAGGCAATCCGCTTAAAATTGCAAGCTTTTCGGCTTCCTTTTCCGTTGAAAGTACATCTTCAGCCGTTGTAAGGTCACCGAGATTTGAATTGTTTACAATAGAAGTAAACTTAAGCTTTGATACTGCTTCAATTTCCTTCATAATTTCAAAGGCTTCTTCAGCGGTACGGGAAAGAGGACGGAAAAAATTGGCAACAAAAACCATATCGTAGCTGTCCTCTTCCTTGATAAAGGGAGCAAATCTGCCAAGCGCAACCGCACCTGCATCATCACCGCCTATATCCATAACAGCGTATTTACTTTTATCCTGCACTGTGCGGTACATTTCCTGCGGAAGTGAAGGAAGGTCAAGATTTGTGTTGGCAAACTGTGAGCTTATAAGCTCAACACCCAACTCATTAAGCTCCTTTTCGCTGTCCTTGGTGCGGAAATAAGGGTTAACGATATCAAGATCAGCAATAATCACATCATAACCCTGCTTTTTAAGCATAATTGCATAGTTTACGGCTATGTTTGTTTTTCCGCTGCCGTAATGACCTGCAAAAAGTGTAAGTCGCTTCACTGATATCCCCCTTCTGTAAACGCTATTCGATTATTATAAAACAAAAGTTTATCTTTTGCAACAATACAGATGATATTTTTTATTAAAAATCAAAGCTTGTTTCTCTGGATTTTACCGCTGATTGTCTTGGGAAGCTCATCCCTGAAAACAACGATTCTGGGATACTTGTAAGGCGCGGTATTCTTCTTGACGTAATTCTGAATTTCCTTTTTAAGCTCTTCCGTAGGCTCTGTGCCCTTTGTAAGAACAATACTTGCCTTAACAACCTGACCTCTTATTTCATCAGGAGCGGCTGAAACGCCACATTCGAGAACATAAGGAAGCTCCATAATAACGTTTTCAATTTCAAAGGGTCCGATACGGTAGCCTGATGATTTGATAACATCATCGATACGGCTGACATACCAGAAGTAACCTTCTTCATCCTGCCAGGCAGTATCACCAGTGTGATATAAACCGTCATACCATACTTCTTCGGTTTTCTCGGCATCTCTGTAATAGCCCTTGAAGAGACCACAAGGAACCTTCTTGTCTGTTCTGATACAGATTTCGCCGGTTTCACCAACGGGACAGGGATTACCGTCGGGGTCAACAATAACTATATCGTAACCGGGAACAGGTTTACCCATTGCACCAACCTTGTTTTTAGTGCCTACAAGATTTGCAATTGTAAGAGTTGTTTCAGTCTGACCGAAGCCTTCCATAATTGAAATACCTGTTGCTTTTTCGAACTGGAAGTAAACCTCCGGGTTAAGAGCCTCACCTGCTGTTGTAGCATATCTGATTGAAGAAAGGTCGAACCTTGAAAGGTCTTCCTTTATAAGCATTCTGTACATCGTGGGAGGCGCGCAGAAGGTTGTGATGTTGTACTTTTTGAACATCGGAAGGATGTCAGAAGCATCAAAGCGGTCAAAGTCGTAAGCAAATACAGCGCCCTCGCACATCCACTGACCGTAGAATTTACCCCAGAGGGCCTTACCCCAACCTGTATCAGAAATTGTAAGGTGAAGGTCGGTAGGCTCAATAGAGTGCCAGTATTTAGCTGTAACAAAGTGGCCTAAAGCATACTTGTATGAATGTGCCGCAATTTTCGGGTAACCCGTTGTACCTGATGTAAAGAACATAAGCATGGGGTCATTGCCGCAAGCGGTATCAGCTTCTCTTTCAAAAATACTTCTGAAAAGCTTATATTCAGTATCGAAGCTGTGCCAGCCTTCCTTTTCGCCGTTGACTATAATCTTATGCTCAAGCTCACCGTAGGTTTCAGCTGCCTTATCAACGTGATTAGAGGTATCTCCGTCTGCGGTGCAGAGGATAGCCTTTACGCCCGCCGCCTTGAAGCGATAGTCAAAATCGTGCTCAACAAGCTGATTTGTTGCGGGAATCATAACGGCTCCGAGCTTATGAAGAGCAAGAGCACAAATCCAGAACTGATAGTGGCGCTTGAGAACAAGCATTACTCTGTCACCCTTTGTAATACCGAGGCTTCTGAAATAGTTAGCCGCACGGGCAGATTCCTTTTTGATATCGTTATATGTAAATCTTCTTTCGGTTTTATCGCGTGAAATGTGAAGCATTGCAAGCTTATCAGGATACTTATCAGCAACCGCATCTACAACATCAAAGGCAAAATTGAAGCGGTCCTCATTTTTAAAGCTGATGTGCTGAAGAACGCCGTTTTCGTCCTCGGCGGTTTCAATGAATTCCTTTACCACAAGCTCGTGTTCAGATTTTACAGCTGAATGGAACGCTTTTTCAACAGCGGCATCGCCGGCGTCATCGCCTGCAACAACAACTGCAAGGAAGGTACAGTCCTCACCGTCAACAGCAATCATACCGTGAGGTGCAGAGCTTCTGTAATAAATGCTGTCACCCTCTGAAAGAACCTCTGTATTATCACCGATTCTCACCTTAAGCTTACCTGAAAGAACAAAGTCAAACTCGTGACCGGTGTGAGTTGTAGTTTCAATAGGCTTATCCTGAAGTTCAGCATTATACTCATACTTTGCAAGGTAAGGCTCAGCAAGTTTCTGACGGAAAAGAGGCGCAAGGTTGTTAATTTCAATGCCAACCTTTTTAGAAGTAATTTTACCCTCGCCCTTTCTTGTAACTGCATAGGATGAAAGACGTGCACTCTTACCCTCAAGCAGGTCTGTCATATCGATAGAAAAGGCTTTCGCGCATTTATGAATAAATGTAAAGGGGAAATCAGCCTCTCCCTGCTCATACTGAAGATATTCTTCAAGAGAAACATCTGTTTTTTCTGCCATTTCCGCTTCGGTATAGCCTGCGATTTCACGCATTTCCTTAATTCTTTCAGCAACATCCTTAAGTCGCTTGTTTAAATTTTCCATGTTTTTCCAACCTTTCTTTATAGCTTTAAGCCTTGAGGGGTTTATAAAAACAAAACTCGCCTCAAAGAAAAACTTTGAGACGAGATACATTCAAGTAACCCGCGGTACCACTCAAATTGCGATATACATCGCCACCTCAAGCTCCAACAAGCTCTATGCATTAACGCAGCAATCACGGAAAGCGTCTACTGATTTTAAAAATGTTCGGGCTTTCAGCTCGGAAGTGATGGGATATGAAACCTTGTTTACCGACTTGCAGCACCGTCGGCTCTCTGAAAAACTCCGTATCATCCGTCTTCGTCACAGCTTTTAATATTTAATTTTATGGGATTATATCACTTTAAAAAGATAAAGTCAATATGTTTTGCTTAAAATGTCTTAAAATTTAATATCAAAAAGTCTTTTTGCATTAAGACATAAAATCTTTTCAAGCTGACTTTCATCTTCCACAGCTTTCTTTAACAGCTCTATCTCCTTTTTACTGTCTCCAAGCGGATAGTCCGTACCGAAAAGCACCCTGTCAGGCGTATAGCTTTCAACAAGCATTGAAGCCGTTTCGGTTGATATATCACTTAAAGACGAGGAGGTATCAACATAAAAATTGTCATAAGAGGAAAGCTCCGCAGTTGCCTTTTCCCACACCGACCATCCTCCGAAATGAGCACCGATAAAGGTGCAGTCGGGAAATTTTTCAAGCATACGCTTCATACGGTCAGGGTTCGAAAAATCATAGCGGTAATCTCCCGTATGCAGCAAAACGGGGATTTTTCCGCTGCAAAGACGGTAAATTTCCTGACAACGTTCATCGTCAATAGGAATTTTCTGGAAATCAGGATGCAGCTTTACTCCCTTGAGTCCGAGAGATACAAGTTCCCCGAAATCCGACTCAAGGCTCTCACTATAAGGATGGAGTGCTCCGAGACCCGTGAACACTCCCCTGCTTTTTTGTACTCTGTCAGCAATAAAGCTGTTTATCGAATGCACCTGACGCGGTGTTGTCGCAACAGAAAAGATAACGTAGTGCTCTACCCCTGCCGTCTCACCGTTTCTGAGCATTGTTTCTGCCGTTCCGTCAAAGCCTTTATAACGGTTGTCATAGAAAGCTTCTATCGCTTCAACTGCCTTACCTACAATGGCTTCGGGATAAATATGACAGTGTGCATCTATAATTTTATATTTTTCCATTACTTTTTCAAGCCTAATTTTTCAGCAGATATATCGCGCATTCTGTACTTGAGGATTTTGCCTGCGGCATTCATCGGGAATTCATCAACAAACATAAAGTATCTGGGTACCTTATGTCTCGCAATTGAAGCGTTTCCGTATTCCTTCATTTCGTTTTCATCGGCTGTTTCGCCCTTGTGAAGAATAATCCAAGCACAGCATTCCTCACCGTATCTTTCATCGGGAACGCCTACAACCTGAACGTCTCTTACCTTAGGATTGGTGAGATAGAACTCCTCAATTTCACGGGGATAAAGGTTTTCACCGCCACGGATAATCATATCCTTGAGTCTGCCCGTTACCTTATAATAGCCGTCGTGTGTTCTCATACAGATATCACCCGAATGAAGCCAGCCTTCTGCATCAATAGCCTGTGCCGTTGCCTCGGGCATTTTATAATAGCCCTTCATAATATTAAATCCGCGTGCAACAAATTCACCGCTTTCACCGTCGGGAAGCTCATCGCCTGTTTCGGGGTCAATGATTTTACATTCAACACCGGGGAAGGCGCTGCCTACAGTTTCAACACGGTGGTCAAGATCCTCGTTAACCTCACCCATTGTACAACCGGGAGAAGCCTCTGTCTGACCGTAAACCGAAATTATCTCACGCATATTCATCTCAACCGAAGCACGGCGCATAAGGTCTGCAGGACAGTTTGCTCCTGCCATAATACCCGTTCTCATATACGAGAAATCGGTTTTTGCGAAATCGGGATGATTAAACATTGCGATAAACATTGTGGGAACACCGTTAAAGCAGGTAATCCTCTCATCATTTACACAAGCAAGTGATGACTTGGGTGAAAAATAAGGAATAGGACAAAGGGTACCGCCGTGGGTCATCATAGATGTCATAGAAAGCACCATACCGAAGCAATGGAACATAGGCACCTGAATCATCATACGGTCAGCGGTTGAAAGATCCATTCTGTCACCGATTGTCTTACCGTTGTTTACGATGTTTCGATGAGTAAGCATAACACCCTTGGGGAAGCCTGTTGTACCTGAAGTATACTGCATATTACATACATCGTCAGGCTTTACAAGGGAAGCACGTCTGCGAACCTCCTCACGGGGAATGAGTGAGGAGCGTGAAAGCATCTGATCCCAGGTAAGACAGCCGTCCATTGAGAAGCCTACGGTTACAACGTTGCGAAGGAAGGGAAGATTCTTCGAATAAAGCGGTGTACCGGGAATAAGATTCTTAAGCTCAGGACAAAGCTCTTCAATAATCTCCTTATAGTTAATATCCTTGCAGTCTTCAATCATAACAAGAGTGTGGGTATCGGACTGCTTTAAAAGATATTCGATTTCATGAATTTTGTATGCTGTATTAACCGTGACAAGAACTGCACCGATTTTTGTTGTTGCCCAGAAGGCGATGAACCACTGAGGAACATTTGTTGCCCACACGGCAACGTGGTCACCTGCCTTTACGCCAAGAGAAATGAGTGCTGCAGCACATTCATCAACATCACGGCGGAACTGCTCGTAGGTTCTTGTATAATCAAGAGTAGGATATTTGAAAGCGTACTGATCGGGATAGGTTTCTGCCATTGTGTCAAGCACATCAGCGAAGGTTGCTTCGATAACATCGTACTTTTTCCATACAAATGTACCGGTCTTATCCCGGTTGTAATAAGCGTGGTCAAAACTCTTTTTATCACGGTTGAGACCTGAAATGTAATTTGTGAAATGGGTAAGAACAATATCAGCGTCGCTGATTTCTTCATTCCAGGCTGCACAGATAAAGCCTTCATAATTAAGTGAAGAAAGAGCGTTGATAAGCTTTTTAACCTCAAGGTCACCCTCACCGATAAGAACAGTCTTACCGTCCTTCATATCTCCAAGGCGCACGTATTTGATATAAGCGCCGAGATTTTTGATTGTTGTTTCTGCAGTTTCACCTGCATCAAAATATGTTCCTCTTACATTCCAGGAGGCTCCTACTGCTGAAGATGCAAAATGATTGATAATACCGATTACATTTTCAGTCCTTGCAAGATATCCGACTGTTTCAAACAAAACGTTTACATCAACTGTTTCTGCATAGCCGATTGCGTCAACAAGCTTTTCGTCAAGAACTTCAAAAGGAACATCCCCTTCAACGCGGACAATAACATTCTGAATGCCTGAAGAAGCTGCCATAGCAACATATTTGCTGATAAGCTCGGCTGTTGTTTCCTCGCATTCAACACCCTTGGGCATACGAAGAGCGGAAACCGAAAGATTTCTGTTGACAAGCTTTCTTTTAGCATCAGCGATGCGATCCTGCCTTAAAATACTGTCGTGATGACCACTTCTTTCTTTAATAGCATCGTATATTTCAAAGCCCTCAAAGCCGTAATCGTAAGCAAAACGGCAGGTATCAAGAAAGGAAGCACGGTTCACATTTTTGGTTGAAAACACAATTTTCATATTATGCCTCCTCGAATACAATCTTGTTAAGAGCATTGATATAAGCTCTGATACTTGCGGAAACAATATCAGTAGAGGTACCGTTACCGGAATAAAGCTTACCGTTGTTGCGAAGTCTTACAAGAGCAGAGCCGAGAGCCTCTTTACCCTCTGTTACAGCCTGAACCTGGAAGTCGTCAAGCTCATAGTGGTGGCCGACACACTGCTCAATTGCACGGAAAGCGGAGTCGATAGGACCGTCACCGTTACTTACGCCGCAGATGGTTTCACCGTTACACTTAAGGGTAACCTGTGACATTGAGCTTGAAACGTTACTGCTTGTTGTGGTATAGGTTTCAAAATGATAGGTTGAAGGTGCCTGCATAGCAAAGCTTGCAATAAGAGCCTCGAACTCCTTTGCACCCACTGAACCCTTTTTATCGCATACACGCTTAAGTGCTTTATATACACTGCCGATATCTGAATCGGAAAGCTCATAACCCAGAGCAGTTGCCGCCTGAGTAACCTGAGCAAGAGTTGAATCGGCATCAAGCAAAATATTGCCTTCAGCGTTTACTTCAGCTTCAATTTCATAAGCCTCGTTATTGATGCCTGAAATCATATCATCGATATTAGCGTGAATTTTAGTGCTGTCAAGCTTGATTTCAGCCTTAATCTGTGTGGCACAGGCTCTCATTGCATCAGAGATTTTTCCTGCAAGAAGCACATCATTACCGACCATTGCACACTTAAGACCGTCAGCACCCTTTGCAATTGAAGCAAAAGCTGAAGCAACAGCCATACTGATGCGATCAGAAACCTGAACATAAACGGGAACACACACACTTTCTTTCACGCTTGAAACAAGACCTGCAATCTCATCAGGAGTGGAAGCACCAGCATTGTCGCAGACAGTAATCATATTTGCGCCGTTTTCCACAGCAGCATTTACTGCAGAAACAAGGAAATCCGCATCAGCTCTTGTAGCGTCAAGGGCTGAGAATTCTACATCACTGCAAAGAGCCTTAGCAGCCTTTGTAAGCTCAATAATTTTTTCAAGCATTTTTGACTGCTTGATATGATATGTATACTCCATCTGAATTGTGGACACGGGAAGCTCAATCTGAAGGCGGGGATTTTTTGCATCCTTGATGCATTCCCAGGCAACTGCAACATCCTCAGCGGTGAAGCCTACGGGGATTGCAAGAGTTGCATTCTGTACATTCTTGGCCAGAGTTTTATAAATAATGGAATCCTCTCGAACAGACTTTACTGCAGGCAACTCAATTGCATCGACACCAATTGCATCAGCACAATTTGCAATAGCTGCTTTTTCACGGAAAAGCAGGGATACTGCTCTGTCCTCTGAGAGTTTTTTAAGTGTAATGTCTGTAATAGATATTCTTTTCATTTCTTTTACTCCTTTACGGCAAATAATTGTATCACTAAAAAAAGCGTCCTTGAAACTACCCTAGTAATTTCAAGGACGAATAAATCCGCGGTACCACCTTGTTTACTGCTTACTGCAGTCACCTTCAAGGCTCAATTAAGCCTTTAGCCATGATAACGGGGCATCCGTGATTGCCTACGCAGAAAACCTTCAGCAATCCTGCTCAGAAATGAGACTGACTTGCCCTTGTCTATCGGTTTGCACCAACCACCGATTCTCTGAAAGCACGACAGACAAATCATAATTTCGTCAACGCATTTAGTAATATTGGCTCATATTTTAGCACTTTAAAACAGGTTTGTCAAGTCATTTTTCAATTAATTTATTTTGTGCCGAAGATTCTGTCACCTGCGTCACCGAGACCGGGAACGATATAGCCGACCTCGTTAAGCTTTTCGTCAAGTGCGGCACAGTAAATCTTTACATCGGGGTGCGCCTTTGTAAAAGCTTCAATTCCCTCGGGAGCGGCGATGATACCCATAAAACGGATTGAACGGGGATTACGAAGCTTTATCTGTGAAACGGCATCAATTGCTGAGCCGCCCGTTGCAAGCATCGGGTCAACAACAATAACGTCTCTTTCGCCGATATCCTTGGGGAGCTTGCAATAATATTCGACAGGCTTAAGGGTTTCCTCGTCACGGTACAGTCCGATGTGACCGATTCTTATTGAAGGAATAAGCTCGCTTATTGCATCGACCATACCGAGACCTGCACGGAGAATAGGTACAACGGCGAGCTTTTTACCTGAAATGTGCTTTGCCTTTGTTTTACAGATAGGTGTTTCAATCTCAACTTCCTCCAGAGGAAGGTCGCGTGTTGCTTCATAGCACATAAGCATCGCAATTTCGTGTACAAGAGCTCTGAAATCCTTTGAAGAGGTATGCTTATCGCGAAGGATTGAGAGCTTGTGCTGAATAAGAGGATGGTCAAAAATTACTACGTTTTCGTTCATTGTTATTTCTCCTTTATTTTGTTTTGCTTTCTCTTTTATATTATAAGAATAAATAAAGCAAAAATCAACCGTAAATAATAAATTTATACAATTTACCTTAAAATATTGACATGAAAAATTTTGTGAGATAAAATTAGTTGAGGTGATAATACAATGAAAAAAATACTTATTGTTGTCGATATCCAGAATGACTTTGTTGACGGGGCACTCGGTTCAAAGGAGGCCGTTGCAATAATTGACAGCGCCTGCAGAAAAATCCGTACTTTTGACGGCCATATTTATGTCACCCTCGACACTCACGGTGAAGACTATATGAATACTCAGGAGGGCAAAAAGCTTCCTGTCCCCCATTGCATAAAGGGTACAGACGGCTGGAGACTCAATCCTGAAATCGAAAAAGCACTTGACGGCAAAAGCTTTACTGTAATTGAAAAGCCCACCTTCGGCTCACAGAAGCTTGCTGAAATGATAAATGAAAAATATAAGGATGAGGAGCTTTCCGTTGAGCTTATCGGCATTTGTACAGATATATGCGTTATTTCAAACGCACTTACTATCAGGGCTCATAACACGGAATGCGAAATCACCGTTGACTCATCCTGTTGTGCAGGCGTAAGCCCCGAGGCTCACAAAGCCGCACTCGAGGTTATGAAATCCTGCTTAATTAATGTTATATAAAGGAGATAAAAAATGTTTGATGCCGTAAAAGTAAAAAACGACTGCGTTCAATGGATAAGGGATTTTTTTGAAGAAAACGGTAAGGGCTGCAATGCCGTACTCGGTATTTCCGGAGGTAAGGACAGCTCTGTTGTCGCCGCGCTCTGTGTTGAGGCTCTCGGCAAGGACAGAGTTATCGGCGTGCTTATGCCCTGCGGTGAGCAAAGTGACATTTCCTACTCTCACCTGCTCGTTGAGCATCTCGGTATAAAAAGCTATGAAATTAATATCAAGGATGCCGTTGACGGAGTGCTTGGTCAGCTTGAAGGCAAAATTGAGCTTTCAAACCAGGCAAAGGTAAACCTTTCACCGAGAATTAGAATGTCTGTGGTTTACGCCGTTTCACAATGCTGTAACGGCAGAGTTGCGAACACCTGCAACCTTTCCGAGGATTGGGTAGGCTACTCAACCCGCTACGGCGACGCCGCAGGTGATTTCAGTCCCCTTTGCAACCTCACCGTTCAGGAAATTCTCGAAATAGGGACAGTTCTCGGTCTCCCCGAGGAGCTTGTTAAAAAAGTGCCCAGCGACGGACTCTGCGGCAAAACCGACGAAGACAATCTCGGCTTTACCTATGCGGTGCTCGACAGATATATCAGAACAGGTGAAATTGATGACGAGGCAACAAAGAAACGTATTGACCGCCTTCACAAAATGAATCTGTTCAAGCTTAAAATGATGCCCGGATTCACCTACGGTGGAACAAAAGCTGAATAAATAAACTTAACGGTCTGTTGCTACTACAACAGACCGTTTAACTTTATAATATTACAGGAAAGCCCTTTTCATCAAACTTAACATACTTGATTCTCGCATGACGACAAGGGTCATAAAGAGGCTCATCGTCATAAGTGCCGCAGTTTTTGTCAAAGTGACTTTCGGGTCTTGCGTGATAAACAAGCAGTAAGCTCCCCTCTTCATCATAAACAAAGCTGTTATGACCGGGACCTGCCTCACCTGTCAGATCCTTTGTAGAGAGTACAGGCTCTGTTGTTTTATTCCACGATTCAATATTCATCAGGTCAGCATCGTTATCTGCCCAAAGATAGCCCATACAGTATTCCGCACCCGTACCCGATGCAGAGAAGAATACAAATATTTTATTATCTCCCTTGAGTACACTTGCACCCTCGTTAACGGAAAAGCGGATTTTCTCCCAATCATATTCGGGCTTACTCAAAAGAATGGGCATTGAAGTAAGCTTCCACGGACAGGTAGGGTCAATTTCAGCCATAAGCAATGACGATGCCCCGATACTTTCCGCCCATATTAAATAATGCTTGCCTTTATGCTCAAAGTAAGTCATATCAAGTGAAAAGCTGTTGAATGAAACGGTGTCTCCCTCTGTCGCCTGCACCCTGCCTTTTTCTTCCCACGAATCATTAAAGGGGTCATTGCCGTTACACATAAGCACATAGGGCCTGATATGCCACTTGTCGTCGCTGTTGCCTGCAGCAAAGAAAACATACCACTTACCGCCTATTTCATGAATTTCGGGTGCCCATATATGCTTTCCCATAATGCCTTCTTTGTGAGCGAGCCAGATTGTTTTTTCTTCCGCTTCTCTAAGGCCATCGACAGTTTTACTCCTTCTTAAAATGACTCTGTCATAGCCGTGAAACTCATCGTGAAAGGCAGGATATGAGGCGGTAAAATAGTAGTAGCCGTCACTACCCTTTGTTATGTATGGGTCTGCGCTTTCGGGAATAAACGGATTAGGATAATTTTTCATATTCTTTCTCCTTTTAAAAACAGCCGACAATGGTTTTTCCAGAGTCGGCTATAATTTTAATCATTCAATTACAAACTTAACAAAAACCTTCTTACCCTTTTTAACGATAACATGACCCTTTGAGAAAGCGTCCTTGTTAATCATATCAAAGGCGGTCTTTGCCTTTTCATCGTCAACAGCTACACCGCCCTGCTCTATAAGGCGTCTGCCTTCACCGCGTGACTTAATAATTTCCGCCTTGAGCATCATATCGATAAGACCGATTTCACCGTCAGTAAAATCAGCATCAGCAAGAACAGTTGTGGGCATATTATCAGTGTTACCTGCACCTGAGAAAAGTGCTCTTGCACCCTCCTGAGCCTTGTTTGCCTCCTCTTCACCGTGAACAAGCTTTGTAAGCTCGAAAGCAAGGATCTCCTTAGCCTTATTAAGCTCACTGCCCTGCCAGGAATCCATCTTTTCGATTTCCTCAAGAGGAAGGAAGGTAAGCATTCTGATGCACTTGAGAACATCAGCATCATCAACGTTTCTCCAGTACTGATAGAAGTCGAAGGGACTGGTCTTCTTCGGATCAAGCCACACTGCACCTGACTGAGTTTTACCCATCTTTTTACCTTCTGAGTTGAGGAGAAGGGTAATTGTCATTGCAGCAGCATCCTCACCGAGCTTTCTTCTGATAAGCTCAGTACCGCCGAGCATATTGCTCCACTGGTCGTCGCCGCCGAACTGAAGGTTACAGCCGTACTTCTGATAAAGCACATAGAAGTCATAGCTCTGCATAATCATATAGTTGAATTCAAGGAAGGAAAGACCCTTTTCCATTCTCTGCTTGTAGCATTCTGCTGAAAGCATACGGTTAACGCTGAAGCAGGCACCAACCTCACGAAGAACCTCTATGTAGTTAAGGTCAAGAAGCCAGTCGGCATTATTGACCATAATCGCCTTACCCTCGGAGAAATCGATGAACTTACTCATCTGCTCCTTAAAGCAGTCACAGTTATGCTGAATTGTTTCAACGGTCATCATCTGGCGCATATCACTTCTGCCGGAGGGGTCGCCGATCATAGCGGTACCACCACCGATAAGAGCAACAGGCTTGTTACCTGCCATCTGAAGTCTCTTCATAAGGCAAAGTGCCATAAAATGACCTACATGAAGTGAGTCGGCTGTGGGGTCAAAGCCGATATAGAAAACTGCCTTACCGTTATTGATAAGGTCTCTGATTCTTTCTTCGTCTGTTACCTGTGCAATAAGTCCTCTTGCAACAAGCTCTTCATATATCTGCATGATATTTCATATCCTTTCATTTTTTCATAATTTCTGTATATAATACATTTTAATTTTTAGAATGTCAAGGCGTATTTGCAAAATCAATAAGCTCACAGGCTGACATTACCGTTGCCTTTGTAATAACATCACCGCCGATAATCCTTGCAATTTCATAAATACGCTCATCATCAATGAGCTTTCTTATCTTTGTAAAGGTCTTTTCACCGTCACTATGCTTTTCGATGAATAGGTGGTTATCCGAAGCAGCGGCAATCTGTGCAAGATGGGTGACGCAGATTGTCTGTCGCTTTTCACTTACTCTTTTAAGCTTATAGGCAATTTTGTGTGCCGCCCTACCGCTTACGCCCGTGTCAATTTCATCAAAAATCATAGTGTCAGCAGTTTCAAGATCCGAAAGCACACACTTGATTGCAAGCATAATACGTGAAAGCTCACCGCCCGAAGCAATTTTTGAAAGTGGCTTAGGCTCCTGACCACTGTTAGCGCTGATTAAAAATTCAACCTCGTCAATTCCCGTTGAGGTTGCAGGCGTATCGGTAAAGCTTACCCTGAACACCGCCGAAGGCATATCAAGATAATTAAGCTCAGCCATTACGGCGCGTTCAAAATCAAGTGCCGCTTTTTTTCTTCTGTCGGAAATCTCCTCAGCGAGATCGAAAAGCCTTTCCGAAAGCTCGTAAATTTCATCCTCAAGCTCCTGCTTCTTTTCATCGCTCGATTCAAGAACTTCAAACTCTGCCTTATACTTTTCGAGCGTCAAAATAATCTCTTCCTCGGTATCACCGTATTTTTTCGAAAGACGGTAAATAAGGTCAAGACGCTCCTCAATAAAGTTGATATCAGCATCCTCGTCTTCGAGAGCCGAGATTTCACTGTTCACAAATCCCGAACAGTCGTCAATAACATACAACAGCCTTTCAAGGCTCTTTGAATATTCAGAGAACTCGCTGTTATATTCGCCAAGCTGCGCCAGAAATGCTCCGAGTGCATAAAGATTCTGAGAGCAGCCCGAGGCGTTTTCGTCTCCGTTTATCGCAAGACTTGCGCCGTAGAGTGCCTTTGCAAGCTTCTCTCTGTTCTGAAGCTTCTTTTTATCCTCAGTAAGCCTTAACCTTTCGCCGGGAACAATTTTAGCCTCTTCGATTTCATTTATACGGTAAGAAAGATATTCCCGTCTTTCCTCCTTATCGTTAAGGCTTTTTTCAAAGGCTCTCAGCTCCTTTTTCTTTCTGACAACGGCAGTATATACCTCTTTGTATTCAGCGAGTATTTCACCGATTTCAGCAAGAAAATCTATATATTCAATATGGGTTTCTTTCTGCAATAAATGCTGACTGTCATGCTGACCGCAGATTGTAATAAGCTCTCTGCCGAGCTTTCTGAGCATTGAAACGGTAACCGTCTGCCCGTTTATCCTGCAGGTGCTTCTGCCGTCGGCAGTAATAACACGGTTTATAAGCAACGAGCCGTCAGGCTCCGCTTCTATTTCAAGCTCGGATAAGACCTCGCCTGCCGCATCGGATATATTCTCAAAATAAGCCGACACCTTTGCCGCGGGAGTTCCCGTTCTTACAATATCCTTTGAGGTACGTTCACCGAGAACGGCGTTTATAGCATCAATAACAATTGACTTACCCGCACCCGTCTCACCGGTCATTATGTTAAGACCCTTTTCAAGGTCTATTTCAGCCTGCTCAATGACAGCAACATTTTCAATTTTTAAATTGGATAACATAATGCTGTATTCCTTTTGTTTTACTTACCGTTTTTTACAACCTTTTCAATGTAATCCTTGAAAATTCCCGCACTCTGCTCATCGCGGCAAAGAACAAATATTGTGTCGTCACCTGCAAGAGTACCGACGATATTGTCAATTTCAAGGTTATCCATAGCGGCACAAGCAGCATTAGCCATACCTGCATAGCATTTCACAACCGCCATATTCCCCGCATAGTCAACAGACGTTACGGAGTGGGAAAGGATTGAATAATACTTACCTGAGAAATCCTCTGCTTCGTTGTTGACATAAGAATACTTATACTGTCCCGATGCAACGGGAGTCTTGATAAGCTTGAGATATTTTATATCTCTGGATACCGTTGCCTGAGTAACCTTATAGCCAAGGTCGTTGAGCTTCTGCATAAGCTCCTCCTGAGTACCGATATCCTGCTGGGCAATCAGGGATAAAATCGCTTCATGTCTGTTCTTTTTCATATTTTTCCTCCTTGCGCATATCTTTCGATAAGCTTGTGTGAGAGTATATCCGCAAAGCTATCGCTTTTTATTCTGATAATTTTCGCATACTTGTCACTTCTTGTAACAAGCAATCTGCTGTCCTTGCCAATTGTCACACCCTTTTCGCCGTCACAGCTGAAAATTGGCAGACTCGCTTCGGGATTATTCACCTTAAGCTCAATAACGCTCTCGGGTCTGAAAATCATCGAGCGCGAAAACAGGGAATGATTACATATAGGCGTCAGAATCATACTTTCAATGGATGTATCAACAACGGGACCGCCCGCCGAAAGCGAATATGCCGTTGAGCCCGTCGGCGTTGCAACAATAAGCCCGTCAGCCTGATAATCAAAAATCCGCTTACCCTCGCTTATTGCCTCGACATCGCACAGACGCAGGGAATTACCTCTTGCAATTACAACATCGTTAAGGCAGATATATTCCTTTAAAAAGCTGTCGCCCTCATAATGCTTTACGGAAAGCATCATTCTGCTGTCAACCGTATAGTTACCGTCAATCAACAATTTCAAAAGGCTGAGCTCTTCCTTTTCAAGACCTGCAAGAAATCCGAGATTACCTGCATTTATGCCAAGGATAGGCTTATCATAAGCAGCCGCACGGTGAGCGGAATGAATAATTGTTCCGTCCCCGCCGATTGAAATAAGCAGATCGGAGCATTTAATAAATTCGTTCGAGGGCAGATACTCGACACAATCAAAATCCTCTGAAAATTCTTCAGGCATAAGTATTCTTACCCCGAGACTGCAAAGCTCCTTTATTACATTAACAGCAACCTTGTAAGCGTTTTCCCTTGTAAGGTTAACATAAAGAGATACCGTCATCAGCCTTCACCGCCGTTCAGCTTTTCGTGAGAAGCCTCGACAATCTGCTTGGGCGTAACCATAAGCTTCGATTCGGGCTCTTCGCTTTTTTCAATAAAAATGAGATATTCAATATTGCCCTGAGGTCCCTTTATAGGTGAAAAATCAAGATTAAGCACCGTAAAGCCCTGCTCAATCACAAAATTGTAAATCATTTCAACAACCTCGGTGTGAACCGAAATATCTCTGACTACTCCGTTTTTGCCGATTTTCTCTCTGCCTGCTTCAAACTGCGGCTTTATAAGACACACAGCCTGTCCGCCGTTTTTGAGAAGTTGACGCATAACGGGAATTATAAGCTTAAGAGAGATAAAGGAAACATCCACACTTGCAAAGTCGATTTCGTCGGAGATTTCCTCTCGGGTAACATAACGGAAGTTCGTCCTTTCCATATTTACCACTCGTTCATCCTGACGGAGCTTCCATGCAAGCTGACCGTAGCCGACATCAATTGAGTAAACCTTTTTTGCTCCGTTCTGAAGCATACAGTCCGTAAATCCGCCCGTAGAAGCACCGATATCCATACATACGGCACCGTCAAGCACAAGACCGAATTCCTCAACTGCCTTTTTCAGCTTATAACCGCCACGGCTTACAAAGGGCATTTTTTCGCCCCTGAGCTCGATGCAGTCCTCACTCTTCACCGATGCACCCGCCTTTGTCTCCTTTTGGCCGTTAATATATACAAGTCCCGCCATTATAAGAGCCTTACCCTTTTCACGGCTATCGACAAAGCCTCTTTCAAAAAGAGCAACATCAAGTCTGATTTTTTCTTTCATTCATTTCACCATTTCAATCATTGAACGGCTGTCAAGTCCGTAAGCAGAAATAAGATCACTTACGCTTGCCTGCTCAACAAATTTATTTTCAATAGCTTTGATTGTATATTTACCGCAGTAGCCCCTTTCAAGGAGTGCGCTGCCGAGTCTTTCGCCTATACCGCCGTTACGGATACCTTCCTCAAAAAAGCAGACAGACCTTTTCGTGAGAAGAATATCGTAAGCTCCGTCGGCAATAGGTTTAATCTGATTAAGTGAAAGCAGAAGCACATCCTTACCCTCAGCCCTGAGCGCATCAACGGCGTCTATGCCTTCACTCGTAATTCTGCCGTAGGTAACAATAACCGTATCACTTTCAGTATTGCCGTAGGTGGAATACTCAATGCAATCGTAACGAAGCTTTTCAACGTTAGGATTCGGTGCACCGCGGGGATATCTTACAACCGCTGAGTATTCATCAGCGTAAAGCGCATTATTTATATCCGCCTTAAGTGAACGGTAACAGCAGGGAGAATATATCTTTAAATCAGGCACCGTTCCGAGGAAGGAAACGTCAAAAATACCGTGATGCGTTTCTCCGTCCTCACCGACTAAGCCCGCACGGTCAACTGCAAAAATTACCTTAAGCTTCTGAAGTGAGATATCATGAATAAGCTGGTCATAGCAACGCTGAAAGAAGGTTGAATAAACAGCGTAAATAGGTTTAAGATCGTTTTTTGCGAGTCCCGAGGCAAAGGTTACGGCATGCTCCTCCGCAATACCGACATCAAAAAATCTTTCAGGGTATTTCTCGCTGAAGCCTTTGAGTCCCGTACCTATACCCATTGCAGCGGTAATTGCACATATACTTTCATCGTTTTCAGCCTTTTCGCAAAGGCACTCACCGAACTTATCAGAAAAGCTGACTGATGAGCTTTTAGGCTCACCGGTTTCAACGTCAAATTTTGAAATACCGTGAAAGATACTCGGATCCTTTTCGGCGTGCTCATAGCCTCTGCCCTTTACAGTCAGCACGTGAAGCACAACGGGAACATCAACATTCTTTGCACTTTCAAGAGCATCGCAAAGGTTTTCGATGTTGTGACCGTCAACAGGTCCCATATATCTGTAACCGAGGTCCTCAAAAAATGTACTCTGTGAATAAAGCTTATTTTTGATATCTGTCTTTATATCGTAAAGCTTTCTCGCAACCACCTTACCCATGGGTATACGGCTGAGAGCCTTTTCCGTACCCGCCTTGAATGAGTAGTATCCGGGCTTTGAACGGATAACGGCAAGGTATTTTGCAAAGGCACCTACATTTTCCGAAATTGACATTTTATTGTCATTAAGAATAATAATGTGCTTAGCATCTGTTCTACCGCCGTTGTTAAGAGCTTCATACACCATACCGCCGGTAAATGAGCCGTCACCTATTATCGAAATAACGTGGCTGTCATCTTTATTAAGCCTCTTTGCCATAGCAAGTCCGAGACCCGCAGAAACCGATGTTCCGCTGTGTCCTGAGTAAAAAATATCGTGCTCGCTCTCACCGGGACGACAGAAGCCTGAGATACCGTCCTTTGTACGTAAGGTATCAAAGCTTTCATATCTGCCCGTTAGAAGCTTGTGTGTATAACACTGATGACCCACATCAAAAACAAGCTGGTCCTCGGGTGAATCAAAAACCTTGTGAAGAGCCAACGTAAGCTCAACAACGCCGAGGTTAGGCGCAAGGTGTCCGCCGTTTTTTGACACGGTTTCAATAAGCTTCAGACGGATTTCCCTTGAAAGGATTTCCAGCTCATCAAAGCTCATTGCTTTAATATCATCAGGAGATTTTATTTTTGAAAGGAGTTTATAATCCATTTAAACCGTCCCTTTTATTTTTTACGTTTGGAAAGCATTTCTGCAATTTCCTTAAGCAGCTCTGCCTCGTCTCCGAAAACAGAAAGCGCTTCGATTGCTTCATCTGTAAGCTTTTCGGCATATTCCTTGGATTTTTCAAGACCGAGAATCGAAACATAGGTTGACTTGTCGCTTTCTCCGTCACTGCCTACAGGCTTTCCGAGCTCATTCTCGTCGCCTACAACGTCAAGTATATCGTCAATTATCTGAAAGGCATGACCGATTTTTTCACAGAAGGTAACTGCTGCATTGGTTTTTTCTTTATCTGCACCTGCAACAAGACAGCCGAGTCTTGCCGCGGCAACAATAAGTGCACCCGTCTTAAGGCTGTCCATAATCTCAAGGGTTTCAATAGATGCCTTTTTACCTTCATTCATAAGGTCAACGGTCTGACCGCCTATCATACCCTCAACTCCTGCAAGGTCGGATAAAACAGATATTGCTTCAACGGCACAAGCGGGATTCTCCTTTGCGACCTCACTCTGAGCAATTACCCCGAAGGCCCTTGTAAGAAGTCCGTCACCTGCAAGAAGTGCATATTCCTCACCGTACTTTATATGACAGGAGGGCATTCCTCTTCTCATATCATCGTCATCCATACAGGGAAGGTCGTCGTGAATCAGTGAATAGGTGTGTATCATTTCAAGTGCAACCGCGAAGGGAAGCGCCTTATCTACGTCACCTCCGCAGGCGCGGCAGAACTCAAGAAGCAAAACCGGCCTGATTCTTTTCCCGCCGATGCCGAGACTGTATTTCATCGCGTCTCCAACCACGGGCTGACCGTAGGTGCATTCGGGTACAAAAGAATCAAGCTTTGAGTTGATTATTGAAATGTAATCATTAAAGCTGTATGCCTTCTTCATTTTCATCTTCCTCGTTATCATATTGGGAAAGCTCTATTACCTTTTGCCTTGCATTTGAAAGGGCTTTGTTGCAGAAGGTGATGATTCTGACGCCCTCCTCGTAAAGCTTCATTGACATTTCAAGGTCGTGCTCTCCACTTTCAAGCTCCTCGGCAACTTCCTTTAATCTTATCATTGCCGTATCAAGTGTATACATTTCCATTTTATTGAATTTCCTTTCAGTTTTCGGCACAGATTTCCTCATAGCTGATTTTTTCACAGACACATGAAAGTGTACCGTCACGCATAATAACTGTTATATTTTCACCCTCGTTGATTTTTGTTGCGGATTTGACAGGCTCAAGAATCTCATTCTTTACTATAGCGTATCCCCTGCCGAGGACTTTTAACGGGCTTGTTGCTTCAAGCTGTCCCGCATAATGGTAAAGTGCGTTTTCATAAAACTCAAGCCGTCTTTTCATAAGACCCTCGACCTTGTCCTGCAAGGCTTCAACACATTGTGTATAAAGTTCAAGAGTCCTTATCGGGCTTTTTTCGTAAATGTTTTTTTCAAAAACACCCAGCTTAAGTGCATAGCCGTCAATGGTGCGCAGTACCTTTTCAGTCATACCGTCAAGCACCTTGTCCGCCGCATAGAGAACCTCCTTATAATCGGGAGCGGCTAACTCTGCCGCCGCCGAGGGTGTCGGCGCTCTCAGGTCAGCAACAAAGTCAGAGATTGTAAAATCGACCTCGTGACCTACAGCGGAAATAACAGGTATTTCCGACCCGAAAATTGCTCTCGCAACACCTTCATCGTTAAATGCCCACAAATCCTCCATTGAGCCGCCGCCACGTCCGACGATCATAACATCACAGCATCTGAGACGGTTAAGCTTTTTAATCGCATCTGCAATCTGCGCCGGAGCACTTTCTCCCTGAACTGTTACCCCTGCAAGAATAATCTCTGCAAAAGGATAACGGCGCGACAGAACGTTTTTAATATCCTCGATTGCTGCACCCGTAGGTGAGGTTACAACACCTATGCGCTTCGGATATTCAGGCAAGGGCTTTTTGAACTCATCAGAAAAAAGGCCCTCCTTAGAAAGCTTATCCTTGAGCTGTTCAAAAGCTATCATAAGCTCACCCAGACCGTCTGGCTGCATATCCTCGCAGTAAAGCTGATATACGCCGTCCCTTTCATAAAGGGATGCGCTGCACCTTACAAGGACCTTCATACCGTTTTCCGGCATAAAACGTAGCCTTTCAGCCGAGGCGCGGAACATTACCGCCTTAACAGAGGCTCTTTCATCCTTAAGAGTGAAATAAAAGTGTCCCGTCCTGTAATGATTGGTGAAATTTGATATCTCGCCGGAAACATATATATTTTTCAGGTTGTAATCCTGGTCAATAATTGATTTCAGATATGTATTTATCTGACTTACTGATAATACCGATGACATCTGTTATTTTCCTTCTGCGATGCGTCAAATTATTTATCGAGATTTTTCTTTGCAATTGAGCCGAGAACGCCGTTGATGTAGGAAGCATCCTCCTGAGAAGCGTATTTTTTTGCAATTTCAACCGCTTCATTGATAGCAACACCTACGGGCATATCCTCACTGTAAAGCATTTCACACACAGCAAGGCGGAGGATCGCCTTTGTAGCCTTTGAAATACGCTTTGCGCTCCAGCCTACAAGATTTTCTTCAATGACCGCATCAATTTCGTCGAGCTTAAGATAAACCTTTTTTGCAAGGCTCTCAGCAAATTCATTGTGCGGAAAAAGCTCTAACTCAACGGCACTGTCAATAAGCTCCGTTACGGAAATTTCCTTCTGAAAGCTTTTTTCAAAAACAAGGATAAATGCAAGCTCTCTGCTTTCGTGTCTTGTCATAGTGTTTTCCTTCCTTCTCCGTTTACATAGCACGGGATATAATTATATTCCTTATCATTATACCACAAATTTTAAATCACACAACTACTTTGCCTCAATTATTGTCAAATTTTTTGCAGAAATATTCGTGTTTTTTTCAATAATCTCCGTAATTTGCAGTATAACCGTATCATTTAATGAATTTTTTTCCATAATTACCTGACACGCCTCACTATTAATAACAACAATACAGTCACTTCCTGTTTTGGCAGAAATCAGACTTTCGGTATCACTTTGAGTTTTCATACTGCGTGAATAATTTGAAAGCAACGCGGTAATTTTATCCTCTTCCTGCTGAGATAAGCTTTCTTTTTCAGCCATATCCTCAATAGCTTCAATTATTTCATCGTAGACCTCATCTCTTTTGAGCCTTTCCCTTGTAAAAAAGTCGGCGTCAGCCATAACGCTCTGCGCCGCCTCTGTGGCATCCTCGTTAACTGCCGAGCTACCGACTGAAAGGGATTCACCGAGCGTTCCGCTTACCTGCTCGGCGGTGGTTGACTCGGTTGAAGCCTCAAGCGGATTTTTAGTGTAGTACCAGTTTACCGCGACGGCGGCACCCAGCGCAATGACCAATGTTGCCATAAGCAGTTGTTTCTTTTTCATAAGCATAATTACTCCTCTTCTGCCCTGCGGGCAATACTTATTCTGTTTGAACCGATATCAAAGAGTGCGGAAACCAGGGCTTTTATTCTGCTGTTTACAATCGGATCCTCACCTCCGCTGCAAACCACGGCAACACCTCTTACCTTAGGATAAATCACCTTTACCGTAAGCCCTGACTCACCCTCAGACGTATCAACAATAATATGCTTTTCCTCAGTATCGGCACTTTCATCACCCTCTTTTTTTGTACTGACATCCTTTGCCCAGACTCTTTCCTCCGTCGCTTCATATGTAAGCATAACACTTACCTGTCCCGCGCCCTCAATCTGTGAAATAAGCTTTTCCGTTTCACGCTCGAGGTCATCGCTGCAAAATTCGTTCTGCGAGGTTTTTCCGGCTTTACTGTCACCGTTTCCTGCTATCGGAATTTCGGACAACAACACGAGAATCATGCCCAATATGCCGATTATAACGGTAAGCAGTGCCTTCTTGTCATTCTTAAGCTTTCTTAACACTTCAGCAAGCTGACTTTTAAATTCTGCCATATTATCCCTCCTTAAAGAAAACCGGAATATCGCCGAAGCCCCTGCTTAAATAATCGCAAATTGTGCCTTTTTCCTCTTCGGAGCATCCGCTGACCGTAAATGATGTAATCCTGTATCCGTCATCTTCATTCTCACATTCAACAGATATAGAAGCAGTTATCCCACTTTCGGAAAGGCTTTCTGCAATTGCAGCTTCAATCACCCTTTTATAAATCATAAGCTCAGCCGTTTCAAATTGAACGGAAGCCTCTTCTCTCTCCGCGGTAAAATCATTCAGGCTATATTCCTCCAAAACCTTACCGAAAGAAGCAAAAGGCATCATAAGAGTAAAAACAATCACAACGGCACTAAAGGAGCTGAAGGCTTTTTTCAGCCTGCAGGAAGGAATTATACATCCCATAATACCCGTAAGGATGCTTACAAGGCACACGGCCTTTATCTGTAAGGTCAGCTTATCCATTTATACCACCCTTCAGCGTAAGCATTATCCCCATTGAAATAATGAGTGTAAAAATCTGAAAAAGGCATACAAGCAAGAGAATTTTTATACAGCTTGAAAAGCTCCGCAAAAATTCAGAAGCACGGTTAAGCCCGAAGGTTTCACACACGCCCGACAGAATACTGATAAGAAAAAAATAAATCACACCCTCTGATAACGCGGGAATATTTATAATTATCAGCGCAAAAATACCAACAATTGCAAGTGAGCTTTTCATAAGATTTATACTTCCGAGCACCGAGGAATATGCATCACTCAAGGACGGTCCGATTACGGGAACAAGACTGCTGAGCATAAACCTTATACCCTTAACGGAAAGAGAATCCGTCGAATAGGCAAGTACATTCTTAAGTGACAAAAAGCCCGTAAACATTGAAGCGGCAAAGCCTAAAATAAGATTCACTACGCGGTTTACCGCATTTACAAATCGTCCGAGGTTGAAGCTTCCGTTAAAGGAAAAGGAAATTGAAATGGCGAAATATGCACCGATTAAAAGCACCAGAAGCTTATCTGTAAGAACACTGATAAGCTCACAGAAAAAAAGAACAAAGCCGTTATATGTAAGTGCACCTGCCGGATTGCCCGAAAGAGAAATAAGAAGCGTAAAAACAGGGATAAAGGAAAGCATAAAGCGCCCGTTAAGTTCCATTGCAGATAAGGTACAGTTAAGAAATCCGCTTATTCTCTCTACGGTTCCCACGGTAAAAACAACTGCACTAAGAAGAGAAAGCACGTCACTGCTGCCCGACAAATCGAACGCTCCCGAAAAAACGCTCAACAGCATAATCAGCGAAAGCTGAACAAAAAACCATCCCGCAGCACCCCTCAGCTTTTCCTTCAGCGTCTGTGAAAAAAAGCGGGTGATATTCTCTGTACCCTTTGAAAAAAACTTTTCTCCATCCAGAGAATTTATACCGAAATCCTCAAGCGTTGATGCGACCTCATCGTCAAGAGAAGAAAAGAAGCTCTCCTCCACCTCGCCTTTAATATCCTGATTCAATTCCGTTGCCGATACCCCGAAGGTAAATAACAACAAAAGAACAATTACCGTCGTCAAAAAATTAAAGATTTTCATTTTACAAAAGCAAGAGCAATTTCCGTTACCTTTTCAATAAACGGAAATGCAAGAATTATAAGCATTACTCTTCCCCCGAGCTCAACAATATCTCCCATAAGTCCGTTGCCGCTTTCTCTGCACACCTCTGAGCCAAGCTTTGAAAGCACCGTTACCGCTGACGCCTTGAAAACCGCTGAGAAAATTTCCGTCCCCATTGAAAAAGATGAAAAAACCTTTCCGAAATCATCCAGTTGTGAAAAGAGGCTGTCCTTAACGATAAAAGCCGCAGTAACCGCAACGGCAAGCTCAAAAAAAATCACAAGCTCACGGCTGAATTTTTTCAGAACAACACCGAGGAAGGCTCCTATAACACCTAACGACAAAAGCTTTATGAACATATCAGAAATCAAGTATTTCCCTGATTGCCTTGAAAAGCTCCTTCAGCTCGGGAATAACCATAAAAAAGACAATCACAATACCCGCAAGAGTGGTAAGCATAGCATATTCACCCTTATCCGCTCTGCCCAGAAGCTGATTGAGCACGGCAACAATAATTCCGATTCCCGCAATTTTAAAAATAAGATCAACATCCATAATGCCCGCCCCCTCACATCATTAAAATTAAAATACCCGCTCCCAGAAGTGCACTTAAGGTTATACTCGTTTTACCGTATTTTTCATAGTCCTGCCGTGCCTTATTGCTGAAAGCCGAAAAGTAGCTTTTGTAAAGTGAAAGCATCGCACGTTGTCCCTCAGCGTCACTTGTTCCTATAAGCGAGCCGAGACTTTTAAGCTTTTCCCTTTCCTCCTTTTTTAAAGGCAACAGTGTTTTATCGACTCCGTAAATCCATGAAGCACGGAAATCGTCTCCCTTCTTCATTTTTTCAAGACAAGCGGCAATAAAATCAAGCCCTTTGCAGCCTTCAAGCCCCACCGTTTTACACAGTATTTCATAAACAGGCAGACTTATAAATTCAATTTCAAGACCAACCGAGGAAATGAATATTTCTATAGCTTCAAGAATCTCTACCCTTTTTTTAAGCCGTGAGGAAATCACTATCCCCGAAAGCACCGAACCGATCAAGACCAATATCCCGCCTGATAATTTCATCAAGTAGCTCCTTTGTATCATAAATTCCTTCAATTTCACCGGGAACGCCCTTTTTAAGAAGCACGAGCTTTTCAAAGGAATACGCCCTCAGCAGACTTTTAATCTGCGGTCTTGTAAGTATCTCCGTATAATCCGAGGCGTGAACAGTAACAATAAATTTAACGCCACTGTTCGCTGCAAGGCTTATAGCCTCAATTTCACTGTCAGTGCAAAGCTCGTCCATAGCAATAAGATGGGGAGACATTGTTTTGACGGCGTTAAGCACAGCTTTGTCCTTCGGATAAAGGTCAAAAACGTCGGTATTCACTCCGACATCACGCTGACAGAAGCCCGCATTCATCGCGGCTATTTCCTGTCTTTCATCAATCACACATATTTTTTTCGAATCATAGGAATCCGATATACTCCTGACAAGATCACGAAGCACCGTTGTTTTTCCGCTCATCGGAGCACCCGCTATAATGATACTTTGCAAGGATGAATGAAAAAGAGTGTTGTATATCACCTTACTGCAGCCCGGCTTTTCTCGGGCAATGCGGATGTTAAGCGATGACACATCTCTTACCGAGGTTATATTGCCCCGATTATCCGTGACTGCCGTACCGCATATACCCACTCTGTGCCCGCCCTGAATTGTGATAAAGCCGTTGACTATGCTTTGCAGGTGAGAATGTACGGAAAATGAGCAAAGCCGTGAAAAAATATCATTCATATCCTCACTGTAGCAGATGAATGCATCCTCAGGATTTTTTGTAACGCCCTCATTCCTTGAAAGAAAAACAGTTGAATATGTACCGAAAAGCACAACCGGCTTACCGATACGAAGACGTATTTCTGCCGTTTCAAGCTTAAGCCCTTCAGGAAGATTTATAAGCCTTGCTTTAAGCTCTCCCCGTATAATACTCAATGCACTCAGAAAGTCCTTGTCCTTTATTTCTTTTGTCAATACCGTCACCTCGTTTTTATTTTCTGGTTTAATATATGAGCGAGCTGACAGCAAATAGAACAAAAGTATTAAATTCATAAAAATTACTTGCACAGTTTCTATAAATATTGTATTATATTATTCAACAGTTATTTTCGGAAAGAAGGTTAACGATGCTCAGAAAAATCAAGTATTCCTGTAAGGATAACACCTACATAATCACGGCTTTTTTTGCCGCAATGGTTACCATGCTCATAATTTACTTATGTAACGGAATGGTGCCCTTCGGCGATAAAACAATTTTAAGAATGGACCTTTACCATCAGTATGCTCCCCTTTTTGCAGAGCTTTATGACAGAGTTACTCAGGGCGACAGCCTCATTTATTCCTGGACAAGCGGTCTCGGAAGCTGCTTTCTCGGAAACTTTTTTAATTATCTTTCAAGCCCCTTAAGTGCTCTTGTGTTCTTTTTCGGACACAAGAACATAACCGAAGCAATTGCGGTTATGATTCTTCTTAAGGCATCCTTAAGCAGTGCCGCTTTCACTTATTATGCAAAAAGATCTATCCGCTATCAGAGTCATGCAACCTGCGCCTTCGGCGTTCTGTACGCCTTCTGCGGATATATGATTGCCTACTACTGGAATGTTATGTGGCTTGATGCAATGTTCCTTTTGCCGATAGTGGCCCTCGGTATTGAGCGTATTATAAATCACGGAAAAATGCGCACCTATGTTGCCGCTCTTGCATTAAGTATGTTCTCTAACTATTACATTGCTTTTATGCTTTGCCTTTTTTCCGTTATATATTTCTTCTACTACTTCGGCGCAACCTATTCAACCGAAAGCATTGTCAATGCCCGCTTTGCAAAAACAAGACGCGGTCTTATTGCAGGTCTTTCCAATAACAGATTTTTCCGTACCGCCTTCACCTTCGGTGTTGCATCCCTTACTGCCGCAGGCATTATGGCAGTTGTCCTTCTTCCCGTTTATAAAATACTTTCCGCCTGCTCCGCAACAACAAATACTGCTCCTTCAGACCTCACAAGCTATTTTTCATACTTTGACTTTTTTGCTAATCACCTTGCTTCTCTTGAAACTACTATCCGAAGCAGCGGTGACGATGTTCTTCCCAACGTATACTGCGGCATTCTTCCTCTTATTCTTGCACCGCTTTACTTCTTTTCAAAGACAATCACAAAAAAAGAAAAGATTGCTGCTCTTTCACTTTTATGTATCCTCTATTTCAGCTTCAGTCTGAATATACCTAACTATATCTGGCACGCCTTCCACTTCCCGAATGACCTTCCCTACCGACAGTCATTTATTTACTCGTTCTTCCTTCTTGTAATGGCTTACAAGGTATTTATAAGACTCGAGGAATTTTCATCAAAGGTCATCGGCGGCGTTGGTGCGGGACTTTTCGCCTTTGTGATACTTGTTGACGAGCTTACAAGCAAAAATGTAAAAAGCAGCTCTGTTCTCCTCTCCTTCCTGCTTATTGCGCTTTTTGTTGTTATACTTTCAATCTTCAAGGATAAGCGCTACAGAACCGCTTCCGTTGCAGTACTGCTTCTCGTCTGCTGCTGCAGCGAGGCCGTTATGTGCGACACAAGCACAATGAACATTTCCGTTGAAAAAACGCCCTATGTGTCAGATTACGACAGCTTTAAGGTTATCAAGGAAAGTGTTGACGAGCTTGAAAACGACGGTTTCTACCGTATGGAGCTTTCAAATCTCCGCACAAGAATGGACCCGAGCTGGTACAACTATAACGGTGCATCTGTGTTCTCCTCAATGGCTTATGAAAAGCTTTCCAATCTCCAGTACTACTCAGGCATGATGAGCAACAAAATAAACAGCTACACCTATAATCCGCAGACGCCCGTATATAATATGATGTTCTCAATGAAGTACATCATCAACAACTCAATTCCCGATGTGCACATCGGCTCACCCTATTATTCCGCAGTAAGAACCTACGATAAATACACTGCATACAAAAACAACTACTGGCTTCCCATTGCATACTGCACCAATTCCGGCCTTACCGAATGGGCAACGGAGGAATATTACAACGACTTTACAGCCTCGGGAGAAAACCCCTTCCAGCTTCAGGGAGACTATTTCGACCTTGCAACAGGCGGTGCAGGAAATCCCTTCGTGGAAATTCCCGTTGACGATATCAGCTATTCAAATCTTGAGCCCTTCTTTGACACAACCTCCTTCTCACAGTTTTACGATAAGAGAAGCGACGAGCTTGACGCTTCCGCAACCTACAGGATTACCGCTCCCGCTGACGGAAACATCTACATTTTCTATCACGTGACGGGCGCAGAAAGTAAAAACGTTACTATCAACACTCCTGCATCTGTTATAACTCAGGCGGCAACACAAAACTGCATTTTCGATGTAGGCTATCTGTCAAAGGGGCAGACGGTAACCGTTAATATTCCCGTTGAAGCCGCAACGGGTACAGTTAAATTCTGTGCCTACGGCATTGACGCCAAGACCTTCGAAAAAGGATATAAGCTTCTTTCACAGTATCAGCTCAACGTTTCGAAATTCGAGGACACCGAAATTGAAGGCAGCTTCACCGCTCCCTCTGACTGTCTGCTTTACACCTCAATCCCCTACAGCCCCGGCTGGAATGTTTACATCGACGGTACAAAGGTAAGTGACGAAAACATCGTCAAATTAGGCGATTCCTTGCTTGCAGTTAAGGTTACAAAGGGTGAGCACGATATCAGCTTCAGATTCACCGTTCCCGGCTTTAAAGCAGGTCTTTCTCTGACGGTCTTCACCGTACTGATGATTACCGCATATGTGCTCTTCAATCAGCTTCTCAGAAAGAGAAGAAAGAAGCTTAAGGGTATTGCTTCCTTCCCGACGGCTTACGAAACCTGGCACGAGGATGTATTTATGCCCGCCCCCATAACGGTTTCACCCGTTGAAATAATCGAAAGCGTCAACCTTAATCTGGTTGACAAAACCACTCAGCCGAGCGAACCGGTAAGAGAAATCATCAAGCCGCCCGCAAAGGAAATTAAACGTGAGATTTTCTCACCCGAAAACAAATAAAATTATCCGTCAGAGAGCATCTGTTCTCTGACGGATTTTTATATTCTGATATTTTATTGTAATTCCCATTTTTTCTTAAGCAGTTGCCTTGCAATTAAGAATGTTACAAGATGCGCCGCGAAGGTCACTGTCCACGTTACGGGATAAGAATAGTAAATCGTTTCAACAACGTGGAAGCGTTCCATCTGAAACACGGTTGCAACCCACACAACTCTCAGCACACAGACGCCGAGAAGAGAAACTATCATCGGCGTAAAGGAATATCCCATACCGCGAAGCGAGCCGCTTGTAACGTCCATCATTCCGCAAAGGAAGTAGCTTCCTGCAATTATTGTAAGTCGCTTTACACCCTCGGTGATAACCTCAGGACTTGTTGTATAAAAGCCGATAAGACTTTTGCCGAAGCACAGGAACAAAAATGCAAAGAAGGCACCGACCACCGCAACATAGAATAGCGAAATATACAATATTTTACTTACGCGGTCAAATTTTCTTGCACCGATGTTCTGACTCGTGAAGGATACAGCTGCCTGATGGAAGGCATTCATTGATGTAAAAGCAAAGCCCTCAACACTTACAGAAGCCGCCGAGGCAGCAACGATAACCTTGCCAAAGCCGTTGATTGATGACTGAATCACCACATTTGAAAGTGAGAACATCATACCCTGAAAGCCTGCAGGTATACCGATCTGCAGTATTCTCAGCAGCTTATTTTTGTAAATCCTGAGCTTTCTGAGTTCGAGTCGAACCATAGTTTTTTCTCTTAAAAGACAAAGCACAATAAACACCGCTGATATATACTGCGAAATTATTGTTGCGAGACCTACACCAAAAACGCCCCAATGAAACGCAATTACAAAAACAAGGTTAAAGGCAACATTGACCACGCCGGAGGATAAGAGAATATAAAGCGCTCTTTTTGTGTCGCCTGCTGCACGGAGAATAGCACTGCCGAAGTTGTATACCATAACGGCAGGCATACCCATAAAATAAGTACGAAGATAAATTACCGAAAGATCAATAACATCAGCGGGAGTCTGCATAATCGAGAGAAGAAACGGAGCGGTGATAAAGCCTACAAGAGTAAGAAACATACCGCTAAAAACGCTGATTGTCATCGCCGTGTGCACGGTTTCGTGAACATCCTTTTCCTGCTTTGCTCCGTAGTAATTTGCAACAAGCACGTTTGCACCAACGGAAAGGCCTATAAAAAGATTGGTAAGCAGATTGATAAGTGTTGTTGTCGCACCAACTGCCGCAAGTGATTCATCACCTGCAAACTTACCTACAACCACAACGTCGGCGGCATTGAAAAACAATTGCAGCACACCTGAAAGCATAAGCGGCACGGCAAAGCGCACAAGGCTTTTAAATAATGACCCGTTACACATATCAACATTTTTATTTTTTACTGAAGAGGACAAGTAGCTCGCCTTCCTTCTTTAATTTTCCGATGCTATTTTAACACATGAAAATGGCATTGTAAAGTAATAAAAGCTTTCTATTGATATTTATCTCACTTTTTGCTATACTACAAAGGAAATATAAATTAAAGGTGATATTTATGAAAATTGGTTTTATCGGACTCGGCATTATGGGTGAATCCATGTGTGAAAACATTGTGAAAAAGCATAACGACACGGTTTTTGCCTGTGACCACAAGCAAAGTCAGATTGACAAGCTTGCTTCCTTCGGTTGCATCGGCTGTAAAGATGAAATTGAAATCGCACAGAATGCTGATATAATCATTACAATGATTCCAACCTCAAAACACGTCGAGGACGCTTATGAGCTTATGCGCCCCTACCTTAAAGAGGGAAAAATCTGTATTGATATGAGCACAATTGAGCCTCACGTAAGCCTTGCAGTTGCAAAAAAGATCAAGTCAACGGGCGCACAGTTTGCCGACTGTCCCGTTGTACGCTCAAAAGCAGACGCCATCGCAGGCACTCTCGGTGTGCTTGCAGGCTGTGATGAAGATCTTTTCCCCGTTATCGAGCCTATCCTTTCCTATATGGGAAGCAAGGTGATTTATATGGGTGAAAACGGCAAGGGCATCAGCGCAAAAATCTGCCACAACACCCTTGTTGCACAGATTCAGAACGGTGTAAACGAAACCCTCTGCCTTGCACAGAAGCTTGGTATTTCAATTGACAACTTTGCCGATGCAGTTGCGGCCGGCGGTGCACAGAATTTTTATATGAATGCACAGCGTGAAAAGCTCAAGAACGAGGACTGGACAACCGCGTTCTCAATGGAGAATATGGACAAGGATATAAACATCTGCAACGCTATAAGTGAAAGCCTCGGCTTTGCGATGCCCGGTATGAAGGCGGCAAAAGCCGCTCTTGACGAAGGCGTTAACAGAGGCTGGGCAAAGGAAGATTTCAGAAAGACTTATCTTATTGTAAAGGGTGAGTAAATATATAAAGTTCTTTGGTTCTTTCTTACAAGAAAGCACGCCCGACCGGCGAGGTCATTAAACTCAATATTATAAAGTCAAGGTCACGGATTTTTTGTTTCCGTGACCTTGACTTTTGATATTTTTTATTTCTTTAAGGCAGGAGTAAATGCGAATTTGACTATGTATCTGTTTACTCCCTGATATTCGCCAAAGCCTTCAAAAGTCTTTTCAAACCCACATTTTTCAAGGACTCTTATTGATGCAACGTTTTCAGTAACACAAATGCCGTAAACTATAT
Source organism: Acutalibacteraceae bacterium (assembly GCA_045658745.1). Classification (GTDB taxonomy): domain Bacteria; phylum Bacillota; class Clostridia; order Oscillospirales; family Acutalibacteraceae; genus UBA6857. Next base: position 35,327 of record JAZOVO010000056.1, read on the forward strand.
CAATATTTTTAACACACATTATATATTCAACAAACGCCTTAAGTGCTTCCGTTGCATAATCCTTGCAGGTATATGGCTTTGCAATATGATAACCGGCCTCAAAGCCGTTTTTAATAGGCACAAGCTGAACATAACCGATGTTGGTTTTATCCTTAAGTAAAACGGGATAAACAAGCGGTCCTTCATTAGTTTTATAAACGCTCATTAAAAATTCTATTGTTTCTTTTGCAATTTCAACAGTTTCAAAAACCTCGTCGGGAAGAAATTTTCTTGTGTCAGCGTCCAATGAATTTTTATGAACAGCTTCTGACATTGAGATATCAAACTCTGTTATTATAAGTCTTTGCGTTTCAATTATCATATTTTATCACCATTAAATGAATTTAAGGGGCTTAGCCCTCTCTGCTCTCTTGCGGTTCCCAAAATTGCTTTTCGGCTTAGGGCGCCGAGCAATTTTGACCGCTGCGCCATCCTCGCCTCGCTTTATCCGCCACCGGCGGCGTTTCAGCGACGATGCCCACAAGCTTTTGAAAAAGCTTGACCAAAACTTTACTCATTTCGTGCTGTACATACTCGGTCTTTCAAAGGAAAGCTTACCCATCTTACCGCCGCGGTACTCATCAAGCAGCATTATAGCGGCTCTTTCCGTGTTAATCTCACCGCCACGGATAAGCATACCTCTCTCCCTGCCGATTTCCTCAAGAATCTCCCAAGGCATAGCCTCATGGATATCCTCAATATTATTGAGCTTAAAACGGCTTAAAAGCTTATCCTCATAGCCATTAACAAGAGCTTCAATCAGCCTTACAGCCATTGTTTCGCTGTCCATAACCTCGTCCTTGACAGAGCCGATAAAAGCAAGTCTGTCACCCACAACAACGTCATCAAACTTAGGCCAGAGTACACCGGGTGTGTCGAGAAGCTCGATTCCGTTACCGATTGCAAACCACTGATTGCTCCTTGTAACGCCCGGCTTATCAGCAACCTTTGCACGGTTTTTACCTGCCATACGGTTGATGAATGAGGACTTACCCGTGTTAGGAATACCTACAACCATCATACGAAGAGCCTTACCGCCCATACCCTTTGCCTCATTCTTTTTAATTGTCTCGGCAAGCACGTGCTTTACAGCGGTATGGTAAGCGTTAAGTCCCTTACCCGTTCTGCAGTCAACAGCAATGGCATACTGCCCCTTGCTTTTAAAATATTCAATCCATTCTCTTGTAACGTTATCATCAGCAACGTCGCATTTATTAAGAAGCACAATTCTCGGCTTTTTGCCTGTAAGCTCATCAAGCTCGGGATTACGTGATGACATCGGAATTCTTGCATCGAGAAGCTCCGTAACGCCGTCAACAAGACTAAGGCTTTCCTTTATAAGGCGCCTCGTTTTAGCCATATGACCGGGAAACCATTGAACTGTTTGCTTCTGACTGTCAGCCATTGCTCTCACTCCTTTTAAAAATAAAAGGGCAGTTTTCTGCCCTTAAGGTTGTTTTAATCATTTGATTTTCCATTCTGAAAACGGGTTAAGCTTCATCGCGCCCGTCATCTCGTCAATTGAAAAGATCTTATACTTTGCAACACCGAGAATATAATCCTCGTGGATAAAACCGATTGCCTCAGAGCGACTGTCAGTTGAGCCCTGACGGTTATCGCCCATTACAAAAACATGACCCTCGGGAACAGTCACGGGAAAGGAAACTCCCTCGTTGTTTGTGGTGCGGTTATTGATATAAGGCTCATCAAGAAGCTCACCGTCAACATAAACATCACCTGTGTTGAAATTGATATCAACAACCTGATTTTCCGTTGCAATTATTCTCTTTACGATAGGCTCATCAAAGGCATTAGGCTGAGTAATAATTACAACCTGACCGTAAGAGGGATTACTGTCGAAGGCAGAAACAATGAGGTAATCCTTATTCTGTAAGGTGGGCACCATTGATGTACCGACAACGCCTACCACTCTGAAAACGAAGGTGAAAATAAGCATAATTGTGACAACGGCAACACCGAGCACCGATGCCATATCATAAAAATTGATTATAAGTTTATCTTTAAAAGTAAGCTCTGTAGCGTTTTTCTTTGTAATATCCTTAATCATAATTATAGAGCATCCTTTCTGATGTTTTACTGATTGAAAAACAAAAGGAAGGGTTTCCCCTTCCTTCCATTTGCGTGTTTATCAGCCAATCTTTTCCTTAACCTTAGCTGACTTACCAACTCTGTCACGAAGGTAATAAAGCTTGCTTCTGCGAACCTTACCGTTTCTGACGAGTTCAACCTTTGCAACGTTGGGTGAGTGTACGGGGAATACCCTTTCAACACCGCAGCCGTATGCTACACGACGAACTGTGAAGGTTGATGAGATGCCGCTGCCCTTCTTAGCAATGATTGTACCTTCGAAAACCTGGATTCTTTCTCTTTCGCCTTCACGAATCTTTACGTGAACACGAACAGTGCTACCGATGTTGAGCTCGGGTACTTCTGCCTTAAGGCTTGCGTCTGAGATGAGTTTGAGTGCGTCCATTTTTAAATCCTCCTAAATTCTGCCACGTTCGTTACGGAATAACTCCGAAAGAGGACCGCTTGCGTTATGTCTGACTGAATTCAGTCGCACCTGTTACACAAATGCTCAAGTATTTTATCACAAGTCGTTTTAAAAAGCAAGTGTTTTTTTAAAGTTTTTTCAGTAATTATCTGAAATTTTCCATATCAGCCTTCATAAGTCTTATTCTGACGACAAATGAGGCAATATCCCCACCCGACTGCTTAACAATTTCATCGGAAAGGAGCGTGGGATTGATGTTGGTTGTACTGCCTGCAGGAAAAACAACGGTAAGCTTAACGCGATTATTGGTTGATGAAAGCTTAGTTTCCTTGAGATGCTCCATCAGGTTAATATCCTTAAGAACCTTTTTTCTGCCCTGCTTACCGAGCTTCTGAACAATAAGCTCGTCCTTTGAAAGCATATCCTCAATAAGCGCGGTAAGGGCTTTTGTATCATCACAGTCAAAGAGTAAATCAAATTCACCGTAGGCAATTGTTTTAGGATTATCAACCGGATCGTTTACGCTTACAATTTCAATTCCCGGAGGCATCGAGCCCTTCATAAGTTCAAATATTTCTTCGTTAGTGCTCTCGCCTTCAATACGCATATCCATACTTTCGTAAAGGCTTTCCATACCGAGAGAAAGAGGAAGAGCAAAGGTGAGATAAGGGTGAGGATTATAACCCTCAGTATACCACAGAGGTACACCGGCACGTCTTACGCTTCTCGTCATAGCACGCATAAGGTCAAGATGTGACACGTAGCGGCTCATACCCATTTTTTTAAACCATACTCTGACACAACGCATCGCACTTACCTCCGTTCAGCATATTTGTTCCGCAGCCTGCACACTTTATGCGGCAATGGGGTGTTGTTTCATTTGCATAAGCTTTTTTGCTTTCGTTAATAAGGAACTGCTTTCTGATACCGTAATCAAGGTGGTCCCAGGGAAGAACCTCCTCGTAATCACGCTTTCTGCTTGTATAAAAGAGCGGGTCAACTCCGCATTTTTCAAAGGCCTCGAGCCACACATCGAAAAGGAAGCTGTCGTCCCAGGAGTCAAACTTACAGCCATGACGCCAGGCGTATTCAACAACATCACAAAGCCTTCTGTCTCCGCGGGCAAAAACACCCTCAAGGAAGCTGATATTAACCTTGTGGTAGCTGACCGAAACCTTTTTTGTTGTAACGCTTGAAAGCAGATGATTCTGCTTATTGACAAGCTCCTCCATTGTGTCCTGAGCCTCCCACTGGAAGGGTGTGAAGGGCTTCGGAACAAAGGATGCTACGCTGATGCTGACCTGAACACCCTTACCCTTGGGCTTGTCCGGGTTTTTATAAAACTCGTTTACAACCTTCTGGGCAAGCTCGGCAATACCTGCAACATCATCATAGGTCTCTGTGGGAAGACCGAGCATAAAGTAAAGCTTGACCGCTGTCCATCCACCGGAGAAAGCCTGTCTTGCAGTATTCAGCATTTCCTCCTCGGTGACATTCTTGTTAATAGCATCACGGAGTCTTTGCGTACCCGCTTCGGGAGCAAAGGTCAGACCGCTTCTTCTCACCTTCTTAAGGTGCTCCATAAGCTTTTCGGAGAAGTTATCAACGCGAAGTGACGGAAGAGCAATATTCACCTTTTCATCCTGAGTCCAGGAAAGAAGCTTTTCCATAAGCTCCTCAAGCTGTGTATAATCGCTTGTTGAAAGAGAAGAAAGTGAAATTTCATCATAGCCCGTGCTCTTGCAAAGCTTGTAGCACTGGTCGTTTATAACTGAAGGAGATTTCTCTCTGATAGGTCTGTAAAGGAAGCCCGCCTGACAGAATCGACAGCCGCGGATACAACCACGGAGAATTTCATGAATAACTCTGTCGTGAACAACCTCAACAAAGGGCACAATAAACTTTTCGGGATAGTGCACCGTATCAAGGTCAGAGATAATTCTCTTTGTCACCTTTTCGGGAGCGCCGTCCTTTGCGGTGATTGCCTTAACTGTACCATCCTCGTTATAGCTGATATCATAAAGTGAAGGTACATAAACCCCTTTGATCTGAGCAGCTTTTTCAAGCAGCTCCTTTTTTGAAACGCCCTTTTCTTTACATTCAATAATGAGATCGAAAAGATCATTGCTCATTTCCTCACCGTCACCGAGCATAAAGAAATCAAAGAAATCTGCAATAGGCTCTGGATTACAGGCGCAGGGACCGCCACCTACAACAAGCGGATAGCTTTCGTCACGGTCTGCCGCTCTAACGGGCATTCCCGCAAGGTCAAGAAGATTGAGAATATTTGTATAGCAAAGCTCATACTGAAGGGTAACACCGATAAGGTCAAAATCAGTAAGAGGGTCGCCACTTTCGAGGGCATAAAGAGGAATATTATTCTTACGCATTTCCTTTTCCATATCATGCCAGGGAGCAAAAACTCTTTCGCACCATACATCCTCCCTTGCATTTGCGGCAGAATAGAGGATTTTTAAGCCAAGGTGAGACATACCGATTTCGTAGCTGTCAGGGAAGCAGAAGGCATAGCGGAGCTTAACGCTGTTCTTATCCTTGACAACGCTGTTAAGCTCACCGCCGGTGTATCTGCCGGGCTTTTGCACGAGGGGCAGTATTTTTTGAACTTCTTTACTTATCATTTTCTTACTCCTTTAAAGTAGTAACTAAGATTATATATAAACAAACAGCTATAAAGCTGATGTTAAAGCCTACAAAAATATTATAAATCACACATAAAAGCGTAATGACCGCAACGGTAACATAAGAAATAACGGTTAAAAGCCTTTCGCTTTTTTCAAGACTGAGCATTGCACCGAAAATGCATTCAAGGCATCTTCCGCAGTCAAGCAGTCTCACGGGAAGCATATTGAACGCCGCAATTAAAAAATTCACGGCAAAAAGCTTTGCTCCGAATAAGCTGTTAAACGCAATATAAATGAACACTCCGCAAAGAGAAAGCAACCCGTTTGCAAAAATTCCGCCCGAAGCAATCAAAGCCTCCTTTTTATAACTGAGCAGCTCTGAGCTTTCTCTTTCTATACGTATACCGAAGGCTCCGAAAACTATAAGTGACGGCTCGGCTTTAAACAAAAGCATAAAAAACAGATGACCGAGTTCATGAAAAAGCGAGGAAAAAACCGAAATCAGCACTATCTCCTCTTCACATAAAAGCAGCATAAATGTAATCACTGCCGCAAAAGGAAAGGTAATGCTTATCCTTGTTTTGCTGAATTTAACCTGCATTTTCAATAAAGGGTAAGGGGTCAATGCTTTCGCCGTTTTTTCTTATTTCAAAATGAAGATGCGGTCCCGTTGAATAACCCGTCGAGCCTACAAGGGCAATGGTTTCACCCTGTCTTATTACAGTACCCTCTTCGGCAAGAATTTCACTGCAATGGCAGTAAAAGGTCACATAACCGTTTTTGTGCTCAAGAAAAATATAGTTACCCGAACGGCTGTCCTCACCGACAGAAAGAACTATACCGTCATAAACTGCGCGGATTCTGTCACCCTCGTCAGCGCCGATATCAAGACCCTTGTGATAGTCATAGCCTTCGCTTATCGGGTCGGTACGCTCACCGAAATAAGAGGTATATCTTCCGTCCTCGACGGGTGAAATAAGCTTTTTGGGCTTACTTACTTTCTTTTTTACCGTAAGAGTCTGAGGTGTCACCTTTTTACTGTCAGCCTCAACTGCAATTTCGGACACCTTTTCTTCCTCGAAAACAATTGTGGTGCTTTCTTCAGTTAGACGCTCTGTTACTTCGGGAACATCCACTTCTACGGTAACACTTGCGGTAATTGAACCGTCAGTAACCTGCTCTACTCTGCTGCCAAAAACTGCAAAGGTGTTGTCCGATAAAAGGTAATCCTTCATACCCGAAACGGCAGAGGTAAGCTCCCTGGTGAGAAAATCCTCCCGAAGAAGCCTTCTATAGCCGTCAAGAATTTCCGACCCGCTCTCCCCTCCCGTAAGAAAAAAGAAAAGAATAACCGCAACGGTGCAGGTAAAAATCTGACTGACGATAACGGGAAAATAATAATCCTTCTGTGTATTATCTTTATTTTTGCTCTCT
>JAZOVO010000057.1:0-4398 GCA_045658745.1 Acutalibacteraceae bacterium
AACCCCACAAGCTTTTGTAAAAGCTTGACCAAAACTTTACTTGTTTTGTTCTTTTATGCGCCGAAAATTCCGCCGAGTGAGCTTAACTTACCCTTAAGGTCAAGTCCGTCAATCGCAATTACAACCTTTTCAAGAATTGTGATAAGTGAATTTACAATATCGGGAGGAAGAAGAAGCTTATCGGAAAGAAGTGAGCCGATTGCGGTAATGTTGCCCTCTGTTGCGGCAATGTCCGAAATAAGACCTGAAACAGCTACAAATACTGCCTCTCTGTCACCAACAATCTCAAAGCGCTGACCGCCGATATCGCCGCTTGCAGCTGCCCTTGCAGTACCGTACTTTGTAACGGCAGCATAGTCAAACTCGGGAAGCACAATGCCGAAGTCCTCAACGATTGTACTCATAAGCTGAGGAATGGGCATTAGATTGATGCCTGCCTTTGCAAGGATGTTCGGATTTGCTGCGGCAAAATCAGAAGCTCTTGTATAGCTTGCGATAAGGTCGGGAAGCATCTCGCAAAGATAGGTAAGGGGAGCTGCAAGAAGAGGCTCCATAATCTCAAGCACGTGCTCGATAATAAGCTCCATTCTCTTTGCGCCGTCAAGCTTTGTGGAAAGGATGAAGTCCTTGATATTGGGCATAGGACCTACGTGAAGTGCTTCAAGCACGGGAACGAGTGCTTCCTCATATGATGTGGGAGCAGTGATAAGGCAGAGTGCGAGTGCATCGCCGAAGTGCTCTGAGCCTGCGGCACAGGCCTTAACGAACATATCTCTGTCACCTGCGGAAATACCGAAGGGAATAACATCGATATCCTTCCAGGTCTTGCCTGCTGCCTGAGCGTCCATCATATATTTATAAGCCTCGGGGAAGCTCTTACGAAGTGCATTAAAGGTAAGGTCGGAAATCTCCTTTGAGCAGAGAGGTCCTGAAATCTTTGCAATTGCCGTTGCAAATTCATCGCTGAAGATTATACCGTCAATATTAAAGTCGGAGAGTGAACCGATAATTACTGCATTGAGGGTATCGATTGTCTTTGAAACATTGTCCTCTGTTGAGGGCCAGGTAAACAGTGCGCTGAAGTCCTTGCTTTCTGCATTGTAAGCGTCAATCTGTGCCTGAACATCGGGAGCGGTTCTGCCCTGAATCTTTGAAAGAAGGTCAACAAAGTCTGCAAGGAATACTGAGAACATATCGCTGTTTACGATTTCTCCGAGGATGCTGTTCTGTACCTCGTCGGTCTTGATATCCTTTGTGAGAAGCTTGTCAACAAAGTCAAAGTTGTTCTCGTAAACGAGTGTATCAAGGATATAGTCGGCAAAGAAGGAGAATACAACCTCTCTGTCGCCGTCGATTCTTACTCTCTGACCTCTGTTTGCGCCGCTTTCGTCAACGCTTGCGGTACCCATTGAAGCAACCTTGGCAATATCGAGTGCGGGCACCTTGAGTCCTGCACCTGCAAGCACCTCATTAAGAAGTCCTTCGATTGTGGGCATTACAAGGTGGGCTCTCTTTTCAACACCCTTCTTACCGTTAAGGAACTCTGCTGCTGCAGAATAGTTCTTGAAGAAGTCGGGAGCAATCTCACAAAGATATGTAAGAGGTGCAGCCTTGAGAGGCTCAACGATTGAAAGGATTTTGCCTGCAAGCATTTCCATTCTTGCGCTGCCTGAAAGTCCTGTTTCCTTAACGAATTCGCTGAAGGTGGGCATTGCACCTGTGTGAAGTGATTCAAGAGCGGGAACAAGAGCATCGTTATATGATGAGGGAGCGTTGAGGATAACCTTGAGAAGATTCTTGCCGAATGCCTCTGCACCTGCACCGCAGGCCTTGATGAAGGCTTCCTTATCCCCTGCCTCGATACCGAAGGGAATTGTTCCGAGGTCTGCCCAGGTCTTGCCTGCTTCCTTAGCCGACTTTACAAATTCGTAAGCCTCGGGGAAGCTCTTTTTCATTGACTTGAACTTTGTTTTTGCAAATTCCTTGCCGATAAGCTCTGAGGTGAATCTTGCGACAAGAGTTGCAACCTCGTCTGTGTAAAGCATTGAGTCAATGTCAACCATTGAAATGATTCCGACAAGCTGAGCGTCAATTTTATCAAGACGCTTTGTAAGCTCATCCTCACTCATGCTTGTAAAATATGCGCTGAAGTCCTTGGCTTCACCGTTATATGCGGCAACCACCTCTTCGCACTTGATTTTCTTACCGCCGATTACGTTCACGGCAATTCCCACAACGGAGGTAAGAACAATGGCAACAACAAGAACTATGCTTACTATTTTAAGGAACTTGTTGTTGTTCATGAGATTTTTAATATAATCCATGATACCACTCCTTTTTTGCACATAATAATTCAATATATAAAATACCTAGTATATTTATAACAAAATACACAAGGAAAGTCAAGATAAATATTGAATTTACGGTGTCGAAATATATATTTTTTTTACAGTAAAGCTTACTGCTCTCTACTAAAAAAAGACACTCCCTTGCGGAAGTGTCCTCTTATCAGCAATTCTTATTTAACAATGCTTTCGCCTGACATTTCAGCGGGCTGTTCAAGATTCATAATCTTAAGCATTGTAGGAGCGATGTCACAAAGCTTGCCGCCCTCACGAAGCTCGCAGTCATAACCGCAAACCACAAAGGGAACGGGGTTTGTTGTGTGAGCTGTAAAGGGTGAGCCGTCTGCTTCGTACATCTTATCAGCGTTACCGTGGTCAGCAGTAATAAGCATTACGCCGTCCATTTCCTTAACTGCATCGTAAACCTTGCCTACGCAGGTGTCAACAGCCTCAACTGCTGCCTTTGCAGCATCAAAAATACCTGTGTGACCAACCATATCGCAGTTAGCAAAGTTAAGGATGATTGCATCGTACTTGCCTGTTCTGATTGCTTCTGTAACCTTTTCAGTTACCTCGTAAGCGCTCATTTCGGGCTGAAGGTCGTAGGTTGCAACCTTGGGTGAAGCAACAAGGATTCTGTCCTCGCCCTCATACTGCTTTTCAACACCGCCGTTGAAGAAGAAGGTTACGTGAGCGTACTTTTCAGTTTCAGCAATACGAAGCTGAGTCTTGCCCATCTTTGCAAGGTATTCACCGAAGGTATTTTCAAGAGTCTGGGGCTTGAAAGCAACGTGAACGTTGGGCATTGTTGCGTCGTACTGTGTGATACATACATAGTAGAGAGGGAAGAAGCCGTTCTTTCTCTCGAAGCCGTCGAAAGCCTCGTCAACAAAGGTTCTTGTGATTTCTCTTGCTCTGTCAGGACGGAAGTTGAAGAATACAACGCTGTCATTTGCCTTGATTGTTGCATTTTCAGCACAAACTGTGGGAAGAACAAACTCGTCTGTGAGGTTCTTTCCGTCAGCGTCAACGGTTTCGTAGCTTTCCTTGATAGCGGCTACGGGGCATTCAGCCTTGACACCCTCGCCGTAAACCATTGCAGCGTAAGCCTTGCCGACTCTGTCCCAACGGTTATCTCTGTCCATAGCGTAGTATCTGCCCATTACGGTTGCTACCTTGCCGAGACCGATTTCCTTAAGCTTATCGCAGGTTTCCTGAACGAAGTCAGCGCCTGATGCGGGAGGAACGTCACGGCCGTCGAGGAAGCAGTGAATGAACACTTCCTTAACGCTCATCTTCTTTGCCATTTCAACAATAGCATACATATGGGTGTTATGTGAATGAACGCCGCCGTCGCTCATAAGACCCATAAGGTGAAGAGCTGAATCATTCTTAAGGCAGTTTTCCATTGCACCCTTGAGTGCTTCATTCTCAAAGAAGTCGCCGTCCTTGATGGACTTTGTGATACGGGTAAGCTCCTGATAAACAACACGGCCTGCACCGATATTTGTGTGACCTACCTCACTGTTACCCATCTGACCGTCGGGAAGACCTACGTCCATACCTGATGCGCCGATAAAGGTCATGGGGTTTTCGCTCATAATTTTATCAAGGTTAGGGGTTGCGGCGGCATCAATTGCGTTACCGTAATTGTCGTCATTTCTGCCGAAGCCGTCCATAATGCATAATAAAACAGGCTTTTTCATTTTTTAAATACTCCTTTTAAATTAAGTAGTACAAAAATGCAAAATGCAAAATGCAAAATGCAAAATTGTGGTCGCGGGTAAACCGACATCTAAACAGATAGGTGTTCCCCGCAAAATAAAAGAGATATAACTTTTAATTTGTGTATTAATAAATAAATTTTTAAAGTGCAAAATTATTTGCCGTCAGTCTTTCTGCAAACAGAAGTAAGAATTGCAATAATTTCTCTGATATCTGCCTCTATACTTTCAAATTCTTTTTGAGCCAAAAAATTGGTTCTGTATAAAAGCTTAAGCCAATAAAGCGTTTCGTTAGATTCTTTCAAAGCTATAGTCATTTTCGAATGAAA
>JAZOVO010000058.1:0-41160 GCA_045658745.1 Acutalibacteraceae bacterium
GAGATTTGTAAAAAAATGTTGAAATTTGATGAATCGTTTGGAGGCTGCCATGTGCATAAGTGTTGAAGAAAAGCTCAGAAGAACATTGGCGAAGCTTGTTGATAAGGATGTTAATAAAATCTCCGTTTCTTCCCTTTGTGAAAAAGCCGATATTTCAAGGGCAAGTTTTTACATACACTACAATGATATGGAGGACCTTATTGACAAAACACGGGAGTACATTATCAATAAGCTCGATGAACAGCTGAATATATTGCTTGATATAAAGGACGGTGTTTATTGCGGTAAAGACCTTATGGTTTTTAATGCGGTTGATATATCCTTGCTCAAGGGCTTTACGGGTAAGCATGTTTATTGGGATTTTGCCGTGAATGCAAACAGCATCCTTTTTCCCCGCTACGAAAAAAAGATGATTGAGCGTTGGGGAGAGGAATATTACAACAAGAACAAAGAAAAATTTGAGTTTCTTCTTAACGGCGGTGTTGCCACCTTGTATTTTGACTTGCTCAATTATGATAAGGAAACCTACAATAAAAACTTGCAAAGAATTGCAGAAATAGCACGTGAATTTTTTTCAGAGTAATTTGATTATATATATTTATAACAAAATCCAAGTAACAAAGCAGATATTTTTGTTTTTATTTGACAGTATCACAGCTTTTGTTACTTGATTTGTTTTTTAGGGCAGAGCTATAATAAATATGACGAGTTTGTGAACAGTGACACAGACAAGCCCATCATAATTTAAGGAGGAAAAGAAAATGAAAAAAACACTGGCAATTATCCTTTCAGTTATTATGCTTTTAGGTGTAATGCCCTTCGCTTCTTTTGCGGCTGAACCTGCTTATGACAGAGGCAAGGTTGCCACAGATGACGAAGCTTACATTGACAGCATGAGCGCTGAACAAATCGCATCTGTTGTCCTTGATTGGGTCGACAGAGAAATCGCGAAGTATTCAGATGAAATTCAGGACGATATCGTTGCAGGCGTTATTGCTAACGGTGGCTTTGAAGAGTTCGAAGCCTTCCTTGGTGAAGATGCACTTGGCAATATCATTGCTGATGCAATGGGTCCCATCAATTCACTTGACGCCGTAATCGGTTACAAGCAGTATCTTGCAGAGCTTGGCGGTGACTTTGCAAATCTTGATGCAACAGCACTTATTACCCGTGCAGAAGCAAACTCAGCACTCGGGTTTATCGACGGCGTATTTGAGTTTATGGCAGCAAACAGCGAAACCTTCGGTAAGGTTTTCCGTTGGGATGATGAGGTATTTGACTACGGTAAGGTAGGCGAATATATCCTTTCACTTGACACCACAGACCCTGAAAACAAGAAGATTGTTGATTTCTACAACGATTATCTTATCGGTAACGACATTCAGGCTAAATTCACAAAGTGGGTTGCCGACCAGATGAATTACACAATTCCCGAAGGCGAAGCCTTTGACGATACTCTTAATAACGGTATCCTCGGTTGGTTTGTAGGCCTTTGCGAAAAGAACGGCATCCTTTCCGCCGACGGTATCGCAGAGCTTAAGACCTACGACCTTCGCACAAATGACATCTACACACTCGTTAAGGACTTTGTAGCTCTCGCAGAAGAAGACAACGAAGTTAAGCTTGATACATATTATAACTATCTTCTTGACACAGTTGTACGTACACTCCTTAAGACGGCTCTCGGTCAGAAGGCAGTAGTAGGCGAAGATGCAGAGCTTCCTGCTTCATTCTCAGCAACTTACACAGACCTTGCTCTTCTTGAAGAAATTTCAGGCGGTCAGCTTTATTATCAGGACGGCGAAAACTACTATCAGGTAACAATCGCTGACGGTGCTGCAACAGCTAAGGCTCTTACATGGGAAACAGTTGTTGACTTTGAATTCCCCACAGCAACAATTTACACAGGTGCTGCCTTCGATAAGGAGGTTCAGGTTTACTATCCCACATCAGCAGATGCAGTTCAGGTTCTTACCTATGCAACAGCAAAAAATCAGAGTCTCATCGGTGACGCAGGTCTCGAATTCAACGGTACAGAGGTTCCTGCTGAATTTGCAGCACTTATGACAGATAAAAATGCAAAGGCACTTGAAGACGGCTTTGGTCTTAAGGTTAAGCAGGGTGACAATGTTATCTCTGAGCTTAACTTAACCTTCAAGGAAATTGAAGAATATGCAGAAACTCAGGCTCTTCCCATAGCTCAGGATGCACTCGCAGGTGCTCTTGCTAGTATGCCGTTTGTTAATGTTAAGCTTGACGCTATCGATGTAGTTCTTTCCTACAACGGTTGGGCAACAGAGGACGAATTCATCTGCCAGGTTAAGGTTGATTCAGTTAAGGCAACTCTCAGCGGCGATATGGCATCAATGGTACAGAGTATTGTTGATTCAGCGGCTACATCAGCAATCGGTACAACTATCGACAATCCCGTTGCAACAGTAGTTGTTGACGGTATCTCAGGCGGTAAGGGTATTGACGCTTCCGGTGCAAAGGAGCTCCTTGAATTCCTTGATACTGATTTTGTAATTGATCAGGGTCTCCTTGATTTCACAGCTAACTATGATGCATACAACGGTGTTGTAGGTCAGGCTAACCGCGTACTTTATGACCTTGTTGATATGCTTGTAAGCGATGCAGGTATGCAGAAGCTTGCTCTTGAAGAAGGCATGAACGACAAGTTCACAGCAAACCTCGAAAAGATCTGTGCAACGGCTAACGATATGATGGCTTCCGCTGAAGCTATTATGACAGACCCCGAAGTTGAAGCTCTTCTCGGTCAGGCAGGCATCGATATGTCAGCTCTTCTCGGCAACTTTGACCTTGATCTTCTCTATGCACTTGATTTCTCAAGTGTTGAGGCTCTCTGGGTAACCGTTATTACTCTCGGTCTTGACCTTATTGATGACGGCAAAAATGAGCTTATTGCAGAAATCCACGCTCTTATCGGTGACCTCGAAAACCTTGACGCTATGGCAGTAGCAGTTGCTGATTATGCACTTGCAGAGTGCATTCCCGCACTTAATGAGGCAGTTGCAGAAGCAGGCCTTGACTTTGCTCTTACAGTTCCCACCGCAACAGACGCAAAGACAGTTGCAGACGGTCAGGGTAAGGACATCATTATGACAAAGGCTGCAGACCTTCTTTACGAAGCAGCAGTCAAGGGCGTAGCTCTTGTTAACGATATCGCTAACGATGCACTTGCAACACTTGCAACCGAAACAGGCATCGAAATGCCTACAGTAGCATTCGAGCTCAAGGTAGCTAAGGGTGCAACATGGATGGATACTCTCACAGCTCTTACCAACAGAGTATATGAGCTTGCAGACGGTATCATCATCGCTTGTGATAACGAATATACAGATACAATCGATAAGATTTCAGCAGTAGCTAACGCAGTTCTTCCTCTCGGTTCACTCGCTTCAAACTGTGCAGGCAACGGCTTCGCATTTGACGGCAATAAGGTAATGGGCTTCCTCTTTGACGACGGTCTTGAGGGTGACCTTGACGGCTTCCTTCGTCTGTTTGAAACAAAGACAAAGACCCAAGACGTTGCAGCAGATGTATCAGTAACAGAAGCACTCATTGTGGCTTCCGAGCACATCGTTGACGCCTTCTTCCCCGATACAGTCAAGTCAGAGCTTTATGTTGATAATTATGAAACAGGTAAGTTCACTGCAGTAACTGTTCAGGAATATTTCACGGGCGCTGAAAATGATGCAGTTATCGCTTCAAATAATATGGATTCAATCAATGCTTGCAAGGCAGAACTTGTTCCCGCAGCTCTTAACCTTGTAAGAGAAGCAGGCGTTCTTCCCTTCTTTGCAAAGTGTGATAAGGATCACAGCATCGAAAACCTTACACTAGTTGCAGAAAGGGTTGACTCAACCTGTAAGGAATTCGGTAAGGAAGCAGTTTACGAATGTGCTGAATGCGGTTACTCAATTGGCGGGGAACAGATTGCTAAGAAGAATCATGAATGGGGTGCATGGACACAGACAACCGCTCCCAAGTGTGAAGAAAAGGGTGTTGAAACACGTACCTGCGGTACTTGCGGAACTCCTGAAACAAAAGATGTTGCAGCCACAGGTCACGTAACATGGTCAGCATGGACAGTAGCAGCCGCTCCTGCTTGTGAGATAAAGGGCACAGAAGCACGTACCTGCTCATGCGGCATAACAGAAACAAGAGAAATTCCTGCAACGGGACATCCTGATGCAGACGGCAACAAGATTTGTGACACCTGCGGTCACGACTGGAACGAATACGAAGAAGAGGATAACAGCTTCATCGGTAAGATTAAGGCATTCTTCCAGAAGATTATCGACTGGTTCAAGAGTCTGTTCAGCTGAAAAATTTAACTTTATAAATCCGCCGGGGAGAAATCCTCGGCGGTTGGTGTTTATGGCAAAATTTTAAGGCTTTTCCGATGCTCACCGAATAAAGAAATCCGCTTTCCGGAAACAAATAATTTTAATCATTGGAATTATAGGTTGTCAGAGTTACCAATCAATTTTGATGTTTTTTTATGAAGTTGACAAATTTTGATTTTATATAGCCCTTTTGTTGAGTTTTTTTCAGACCTGTGCTACTATATATAATAATAGACTGTACATAAAATCTATGCAAATATTAAACATTTGCTATAGTATAAAGGTGAGGCTTATGCAAACAAAAATCTTTGCTTTTGCAGGAAAGGGCGGCGTAGGAAAAACTTCTCTTTCCGCAGCGTTTATACGCATACTTTCTGAACGTTTCCCTGATAAAAAAATTCTTGCCGTTGATGCCGACCCGGCAGTCGGTCTTTCGACGGCTTTGCAGGTTGAGCCGACTCTCACGCTCGATGATGTTCGCATTCAGATTGCGGAAAATATCGAGAGAGGGGAGACCTCACAAGCTATAGAGCTTTTAAGTGAAGCCAGATTTCATTTGCTGGACTGCATTGTTGAAAAAGATAATATTTCATTTCTGGCAATCGGAAGACCGGAGGCGGAAGGCTGCTATTGTAAGGTCAATACTTATCTTAAGCAGGTAATTGAAATGCTTTGCGAAAATTACGATTTTGTGGTTATTGACGGTGAGGCAGGCATAGAGCAAATCAACCGACGTGTGATGGAAAATATCACTTATCTTGTGCTTGTAAGTGACGCAAGCAAAAAGGGGATAGGTGTCATTTCAACTATTGAGGCTGTGGCAGGAAAGCTTACAAGCTACCGGAAAAGCGGAGTTATATTCAATCGGACGAAAAGCTCATTTGATGCCGGGTCAGCTTCCGGTATTCCCGATGTGCTTTCGGTAATCGGTGAGGATGAAAATCAGGCAGAGAATGATATGCAGGGAGAAAGTGTTTTCAGCCTGCCGGTTGAGTCACCGCTTTACAAGGGAGCCGAAAAGGCTTTGTTCAAGCTGTTAGAGGAGGCAGACTATGAAAATATTCGATGAGGTTACGCAGAGAATGTTGTCGCTGCTTCCCGAAAATGCCGATAAGTCAGCTTTGTACCGCGAAGAGCTTTGTTCTGAAAACGGTGAAAAAAACGCAATTTTATTCCGTAGCGATACCGCTTATGAGCTGGGAGGCAGCGGAAAGACCTCCGTCAGCAGCATAGTGTTTTCGGATTTACCGTTCGTGCAGGATGAGGTTATTCTGTACGGTCCGGATTTAAGTGAGATAAACGGGGATGTACCCTTTGTACATCTGACCTTTGTCAGTCTGAAGCAAAAGAATGACGAGGAGCTGACCTACGAGCAGCTTAAAAACATAGGCTTTACTGCTTTCAGGATTTATCCGAGAGGCTATCATATACGCATTTCACCCTCGGCGTCAAAGGAGCAGGTGAGGGTGGCAAGGAGTGCATTGCAGTCAGAAGCACCTCTTTCGTTTATGAATGTAGGCTGCAGCCTGATTCGTGCCTTCAAGGAAAACGAAGATGTTGAAGCTGTCAGAACTGTATTTATCACAAAAAAAGATTTTAACTACCGTGAGCTTTCAGACCTTGCGCAGAAGGCAAAAAAAATCACCGATGCAGTACACAGTACATTACAGCTTGATGAGCTCGACTGTGCATCGTGTAAAATGAAGCCGATTTGTGACGAGGTTGAGGGCTTGAGGGAATTACATTTTAAAAAAGAAAAGGAGAAAATCTGATATGGAACATAATCACGGTGCTCACACTCATAATCACGGTTATGCAGCAGACGGTGAAGCAATAGCATTGCTTAAATATATGGCACATCACAATGCACACCACGCTCAGGAGCTTGAGGAAACCGTTTCTTCACTTTCCGACGGTGCGGCATTACTCATTAAAGAGGCGGTTAAGCTTTTAAATGAATCAACTGAAAAAATAAATCAGGCAATAAAGGAATCGGAGGGGTAAAAAATGTGCCTTTCATCAATTTATAAAAAGAGTGATGATGAAAATGTTTTTCTCTTAAAAAATGTTGCACGGGTTATCTGCAAAGAGGATGAACTTATCGTTTATGACCTTATGGGGGTACAGACTGTATTGCAGGGGAAAATATGTGACATTGACCTGATGGAAAACATTATACTGATAAAGGAGTCTTAATCTTAGGAAGGGTGGTTTAAAAAATGAGAGATCTCAAACACGCTGTATTTTTCGAAAATCTTCTTGAGGATGTAAAGAATGAGCTGGTAGATAAAGCCTTGGCTGACGGCAGTCTGGCTCTCGGCTATTCCTGCTATTACATACCCGAGGTGCTTATGAACCTTGACGGATGCTTTTCCGTGCGCCTGAGAGCGCCGGGTGTAGCTGATACGGCAATTGCAACATATTATATGTCAGAAAAAACCTGTATGTATTCAAGAAGCATTCTTGAGCTTGCCATTGAGGGAGGCTATAACTTCTTCTCGGCTTTGCTCAGCGCAGAAACCTGCGGAATGATGCACCGCTCTCACGAGCATTTTGAAATGCTTGACCTTGTTAAGGAGCAGAATGAAAAATTCTTTGTTTCACATCTTGATGCTCCCTTTGTAACAAAGGATTATGCGATAAAGCATTATGAAAAGCAATTGAAAAAGCACATTCTCGACCGATTGAATGAGGTGTACGGAATTGATGTTTCTGAGGAAGCCCTGCGCAAGGCAATCGAAAAGCATAACGAGCTTTGCCGCGTGGTTACCGAAATCGGAAACTACCGTAAGCTTAAAAATCCTCCTCTTACGGGATATGAGTTCCATCTTATCGAGCTTGTCAGTGAGTGCTGCCCTCACGACCTGATTATGCCTTATCTCAAGGAAACTCTTGAGGAGCTGAAAACAAGAGTAGCCGACGAAAAGCCCTGGTACCGTGTAAGGGTAGTTCTTGCGGGCGGTGAGAACGATGACCCCTATTTCACAAAGCTTATTGAGGATTGCGGAGCCTTTGTTGTTGCAGACAGATATTGCTTCGGCTCACTTCCGGGAAGAGAAGAAATAGAAATCCGTGACGGCGAAACTGCAATGAATGCGATTGCAAGACACTATATTGAAACTAACGAGTGCCCGAGATTTATGAATCCCGAAAAGGTTCACGGCAGAAAGCAGTACCTTAAGAAGCTTGCCGAGGATTATAACGCAGACGGACTTATCGTTCAGCAGATGAAGTTCTGCGAGTATTGGGAATATGAGCGTATGTACTGTCAGCATGTTATGCAGAGTGATTACGATCTTCCTTGTATGGGCATCGAAAAAGAATATATCAACACTTCAACAGGTCAGCTGCGCACCCGCTTCCAGGCCTTTGTTGAAGCACTCGAGCTCAAAATAGCAGAAAGGGGAGAGCAGAATGGCTGAAAAGAAAAACTTCGGCAGCAGAAAGCGTTTTTATAACGGTTATGAGCTTGCCCGTTACAGAAAATGGAAGGGCTTCAAGGATTCATGGATTGATTTCAGGGAGTGGCTTACAGAAAAAAAGATAAGCGGTGAGCTTCTCAAGGCTGACCCTGTCCGCGCCTTCAAGGCTCTTACATATTATCACTGGATGGCACCTTACCTCGGCAGCGGAAGCATGGTTGACCGTACTATTGACGATGCTCACGGCGAAGCCTTGGTTATTGCACATAAATATATGCAGTTCCTGCTGAAGAGTAATGTTAAGGCTTTGATTCAGATTCTCAAGACAGATGAACGCTTCGGCGAAAATGAGTATTCCAAGAAAACCGTAATTTTTGAGCAGGATGCATCGCCTATTCTTATCGGCGGCTTCCCGAATCTTCAGAACGCGGTAGAAGAGCCTTATTTCCATATTCTCGCTACTGCTAACGATCAGCACGCAGGCCATTACTTTACGGATATCATTGACTCCTACGGACTTCCGTCAGACTCCTGCAGAAACTCCTCTGCAATCTGCGGTGTTGCTATTGACGACCAGCTTCCGTATTACGGCGCCTGCCTTATTACAAGTAATGCTCCCTGTGATTCTTCGGTTATGAACTCGGCTATTGTTGAGCGCCGCCTTAAGGTGCCTTCAATTCAGGGCTGCACACCTATGCGCTGGAAGGATGAGGACACAAGAGAATATGCGGTAGCTCATGTTAAAGAGGTTATTAAATTTATCGAAGACTGCACAGGTGAAACCTTTGACTGGGATGCTTTCTTTGAAACCGTCCGTCAGTATAACGAGGAAACCCGTATACAGCACGAATTATGGGAGCTTGCCAAATCTCCCTATTATCCCGTGCCCAGCGTGCCGAATCTGCTTTACCGTTCTTTCCAGCTTTCATTCTCAAGCGGTCTTAATAAGGAATGTGCAAAAATCGGCAGAGAGATGCTTGAAATCTGCGAAAAATGTGTCAGAGAAAAGATCAATGTCCGCCCGAAAACACGTCACAGAACACTTGTATGCGGTGCTCCGTCATCCTACTATATGCATTTTTCTACATGGATGTATGAGTGCTGGGGTGTAAACACCGTTGCCGTTCTCAATAATATGTCCCATCACGAGTTTATTTCTGAGGATGACAAGGAGGAGGCACTCTGGGGTGTTGCTCAGCTCTGGGAGCAGGCTATTATGCGCCGCCATCTTGTAGGCGGATATGAAAACCTGCTTGAAATGTTTGAGGAATACGAACGTTTCAACTGTGATATGATTGTCTTTTATGACGATATTACCTGTAAGGGCAGTAAGTCTATGACAGGTATGATTCAGGATATTGCAAATGAGAGAAATATTCCCTTGGTATGGATTTCACACGACCTTATTGATCCGCGTGCTATTCCGCGTAATGAAATGAGAAAACAGTTCAACGACTTTATGTTCTCAGTTATGAACGAAAAGCCCCTTGATGAATCCTTGTTGGATTTCGACGATTCCAAGGGCTGGTAAGGAGGAGCAGATATGACAGGTATATTAATCGTATTATTAAAAATAGTTATAGCACTTGTTGTGATTGCAGTTGTTGCTTTTGCCGCAATTCAGGCGGTATACTGGCTGAATCTTGACAACAAGGTAATGTTCCTTTTGTATAAAATTTTCAATAAAATAACAGACAAGGTTCCCCGTGACCGCCGTTTCTGAGTGCTTATAATTTGATTTGTTTTTTTGAACTGAAGTTGAAAATTTGCAATTTTATTACGATTCATTTTTTGAAAGTACTCCCATGATTGGTTCCCGGAAATGAACTATCTCCTGAAAACCCTTGTAAAATCAAGGGTTTTCGTTTTTTTATACAGCAATTTTTCCAGTCTTTTTCCAGTACTCCCAAAATGGTCATTTTTCTGAAATTCCAAAATTTAAACCGTGGAAATCATTAAAATTAAACATCTTCATACATAAGACCTGTTTTTAAGAAAGTTATTGTAATGTGAATATTTAAGAACAAATTAACCTCCTTGAGTTTCTGCAGAAGTCAAGGAGGTCAGTTCATATTCTTATTCCATATATGCAATCCTTCTTATTGATTTTTATTAAAAATTACCGCACTCCTTTTACTTTTTTATGTATAATGAAGCCGCATAATACACGCAAAGGCCAAACAAATTTCAAATTTTGCAAGGCGAAAAAACAAATGAAAAAATTCTTATCAATCATACTTGCAATTTTAATGATTGTAACAACAGTGCCTATGGCTTTTTCGGCTGAGGGTGACACCGGAGTAATATATGTTGATTCATATTATAGTTATTCCGTTTTGGGTGACGTCGATGGGGGTACAATTCCGGAAAAGGTTGATTATCATGAAGCAGCTATCAAAACATAGTTTTGCTCACATCAGATGAATACAAGCGGTGAACAGACTTGCAAAGGTTATCTCTGCAAAATCTGCGGTGAATTTTACGGTGAAGCTGCCCCAAATGCTCACGACTGGTCAATTTTTGACGGCATCTGTGTAAACGGTTGCGGAATTGAATGCGACCACGCAGGTCGGACAGGCGAAGCTTGTGAAATCCCCGGCGGTTGCCCGTCACATATAATGCGCAAGCAGTGGCATATCATCAACACGGCACAGTTATGTTGCATTTCACCGGGGCTTAAGGCGTGTATTTCTGCAGGCTCTATGGTGTGCTATGCAGTCCCTTGATTTTTAACCGGATGCAGTGAGCATCTTATTATTTCAGTTGACTTTGCTATGATTTTAGTATAGAATATTTTTACTAAAGAAACTGAGGTTGAAATATGAAAAATTATATTGACAGCATCATAAAGCCTAAGCTTCAGGGTGACGGCGGAGAAATTGATTTTGTATCCTTCGAGGACGGCATTCTTACCGTGCTTTTGCAAGGAGAATGCTCAAAGTGCCTTATCGTTGAGCGTTGCATCTCGTGGATTGAAGCAGAGATTCTGCGTGATATGGGCGAAAAGGTGAAGATTGTCGCTCAGAAGAAAAAGCCCTTCTTCTGGGATAAGGATTAAGGCGGTGAAGTGAGAAATGGCACACATTAAAGTTGTAAGAAGAAGTATGCGCCCCGAGGAATGGACAGATTTACGCTTCGGCTGGCTTAAAAGATACATATACGAAGAAAAATTCGAAATAGAAAACCTTATGGTGCGTGATGCCCGTCAGGTTGCGGAAATGCAGTATGAGTTTTATCCTGAAGGATGGAGAAATCTCCGCAAGGGTGATATGTATTTCACTCCCGACGGAACTGCGTTTTTTGAGGCCGAGGTAAAAATTCCCGAGCACCTTAAGGATAAAGAACTGTGGTTTTCACTTAAAACTGCCGCTGAAATTATTGTTAAAGTAAACGGTAAATATGTAGGCGGTGTTGACCCTAACCGTGACAGAATACTCCTTACTCCCTATATAGACTCTGATGTGATTCACTTTGAAATGGAGGGCTATAACCGTTCAAAGCCCGATGATGAGCGTAACCCCGAGTCACTTTCGGTGCGCGGCTGCCGTCAGATTTTCGAGGGTGCATATCTTGCTACGGTCAACCATACTGTCCTTGATTTGGTGTATGACCTTGAGCTTTTGCTCGACATTGCTAAAAGTGAACTTTTCAATGAGGATTACCGCACCTTCCTTAACCGTGAAATCAATAATGCTCTCAATCTTATTGATTTTGACGATTTAAAGAATGAGGATGTAGCAAGGGCAAAGAAATACGTTGACGATGTGATTTATGCCAACGATGACTACAAGGGCAGCGGTGACGTTGCTCTTATTGCCCACTCTCATCTTGATATTGCATATTATTGGAGACGCATACATTCTGTGCAGAAGAACCTGCGCACAATTCTTATTCAGCTTCGTCTTATGGACAGATATCCCGATTTCAAGTACACTCACACTCAGGCTTATACCTATGAGATGCTTGAAAAATATTATCCCGATGTGTTTGAGGAGCTAAAGGAAAAAATAGCAAGGGGTCAGTTTGAGCCCGTGGGCGCAATGTATGTTGAGCCTGACTGCAACATTCCCGCGGCAGAAAGTCTCATCCGTCAGTTTATGTACGGTCAGCATTACTTCCGTGAAAAGTTCGGTATCACGGTCAGAAACTGCTGGCTTCCCGACGTTTTCGGCAATAGCTGGATTCTGCCTCAGATACTGAAAAAGAGCGGTGTTGACTACTTTGTTTCAAATAAGATGTCAACCTGGAACGATACAAACCGCTTCCCGCATAACAATTTTATCTGGAAGGGAATTGACGGCAGCGAGGTTTATGCCTGTGTGCCGCCGACACACTTTATAACCTGGAATATGCCCTCACAGATTCAGGAAAACTGGGAGGCATATCAGGACAAAAATCTGGGCGGACAGACAATGTCAATGTTCGGCTACGGTGACGGCGGCAGCGGCTGCACCGAGGAAATGATTGAGGTGATGCATCGCTTCAGCAAGCTTTCGGTTATGCCTAAAACCGAGCATATAAGCGGTCAGGAATTTCTTGAGAAAAACCTTAAGGGTAATAAAAACCTTGCTAAATGGGACGGTGAGCTTTACCTTGAAATGCACCGCGGCACATTCACAACAAAATCAAGGATGAAGCGGTATAACCGTCAGCTTGAGTATAAGCTTCGTGAAGCGGAAATTCTTTCAACTCTCCGTCATTTAAAGGGTGAGGAGTACCCTTATGAGGAAATCCGCGATATCTATAAAAAGCTTCTTATAAATCAGTTCCATGACATTCTTCCGGGAAGTCATATCACACCCGTCTACCGTGACGCTATGGCTGATTATGAGGAGATTGAGAGACGGGTTGACAAAATTATCGGTACGGGTGATAAGTATTTCAACTCCCTGAGCTTCCCGCGTAAGCACCTTACCTTCATACCCGACGAAAACGGCGACAGTATACGCTACGGCAAGAGGGGTAGCTGGGTGATTCCCGACCTTCCTGCTCTTTCCTCGGGTGAAATCGCAAAAGAGGAGTATGACGGCGAGTGGCTTATTGTCGGTGATAAGGTTGTAACACCTTATTATGAGATAAAATTCAATCCCGACGGAAGCATTGAAGGTCTTTATGACAGAGAGCTTGACCGTGAGTGGGTAAAGGGCGAATTCAATAAGCTTAAGCTCTACAAGGACAATCCCGGTGTGTATGATGCATGGGACATTCTGCCTAACTATACCGACCGCGAGGTTGAGGTTAAGGTTGCTTCACCGCTTGAGATGATTGAAAAGAACTCAGAAGTGGCTTCCTTTGCCTGTACTCTTGCTACGGAAAAAAGCACATGGAAGCGCATTGTCAGAGTTTTCAGGCAGTCACGCGGTATTGAGGTTGAAAATATTGTTGACTGGAACGAAAGACACGTTCTTGCCAAAGCACAGTTTGATTGCAACGTGCTTACAAGAAGAGCGGTCTGCGATACGAGTGCGGGCTTTGCCGAAAGAGAGACCCACAGAAATACCACATGGCAGCAGGCGCGCTTTGAGGTCTGCCACCACAAGTGGGTCGATATGGCAGAAACAGACGGCGGTATTGCTCTTATAAATGATTCAAAGTACGGCGTAGGTCTCCTTGAAAATACAATGAGCCTGAGTCTGCTCCGAGCAACCGTGCGCCCTGATGTTACAAGTGATCTCGGTCATCACGAGTTCAGCTATATGATTTATCCTCACGGTGATGATTTTGTCAAGGCTGAAATCAACAACATTGCTTTTGAGTACAATGTACCTCTTTGCAAGGCTGATGTATCAACCGAAAACATCTTCGGTGATCTCTATCTGCAGACGATGAAAATGAGCGAAAAGGGCGATATGGTTGTTGTACGCCTTTCCGAGCAGAACGGCAAGCGAGGCAGAATAAAGCTCGGTAAAAAGGTTAAGCTTCTCAATTTCCTTGAGGATGTTGAGGGAGAAACCGATGTGCTTGAGTATAAGCCCTTCGAGATTATGACGGTAGGATTTCCTTTATAAAGATATATAAAGGCTTCTGCAAAGTGAAATAAAATGCTTGAAACGGGCTGTAAAAACGTAGGTTTTTACAGCCCGCTTTTGATTTACGGAAATAAAGCGGGAGCAGGAGGGCGTTTGTCGGAAAAAATGCAGTGCGGATAAGGCTTTGTTAATACAGAATTCACACTAAAACAATAAGTTTTGTGTGAAAAAATGTTGATATAGCAAGAAATTTGTGATATATTATACGATAAGTATAGTTATAATCAGAGGCGTAAAATTTACAGATTAAATGTATTTTTGTTATGGAATTTTAAGGGACGGCGTTTTGTATGACTGACAAGGAACTCAGAAAGCTAAGCAGGCTTGAGCTGCTTGAGCTGTTGCTCAGAGAAAGCAAGGAGAACAGAGAATTAAAGGCTGAGCTTGAAAAAATAAAAGGTGAAAAAAGCTTTGAAAAAACAACCGAGCAGTTAAAGGAAGCTGCGGCTCAGTTCGACACCTCGATGCAGAGCGCGGAAAGTCTTGTTACTATGCTTCAGAAGCTCGTTTTCGGTGAAGCTGCCGCAACCGCCGATACAGGTGTGAGGGACAAGGACAGCCGTGATGCCGTAACAAGAAAAAAGACGCTGACAGATATAGATATTTACAGACGCCTTATGGTGTTTTACTCGCAGAACACCGATGCACTTTCCGCTCTTCCCGACAGGCTTCGGGAGGATATAATCAGACGGTTAAAGGAAGCTATGGGTGAATAAATCAATTTTGTTTTCAGGAGCGCTGCTCAAATGACAAGAAGATCAAAAAAAGTAATTGACGAAGCTTTTGTTTTTCCGACTGTCGAACAGATAGAAAAGGAAATACTGAGAGAAAAATATAACCGAAAATATAAGCAGGTGCTCAGAAGCACAGTATATTCTCTTATTGTTGTCGCCGCTGTTGCCGTGCTTATCGCTACTCTTGCCTTTCCTGTCCTGCAGATTTCGGGCAGCAGTATGGAACCGACGCTTAACGATGAGGAAATAGTAGTTCTTTTAAAAACAACAAATTTGAAAAAGGGTGAGCTTTGCTGCTTCTCTTATCAGAACAAGCTTCTCATAAAGAGAGTTGTCGGCCTGCCCGGTGATAAGATAAGCATTGACGGAAGCGGAAACGTTTATGTAAACGAGGTTATGATTGATGAGCCCTATGTTACGGACAGAGCTCTTGGTGAGTGTGATGTTACCTTTCCCTGCTACGTAACGGATAATCACTATTTTGTTTTAGGTGACCATCGTTCAACCTCAATTGACAGCCGAAGCTCGGTAATCGGACTTGTAAGTGAGGATTATATTGTAGGAAAAATCTTTTTCAGAATATGGCCCTTTGAAAGTCTCAGCTTCGTGCGTTAAAGTTTCATAAAGTCAGTAAAAGGAGGTGGCAGGTTTGGAAAACGTCAGTAACGAATATCTCGGTAAGCACAAAAAGTTCAGAACAGATTCAAAAAAACTTGCCACGGCATTTCTGGCATCGGCCTTTATAGTAGCAATAATTGTTTTCTGGTGGCTTAAGCTTGTGGGTATCACCGTTACGGGAGAGGCCTTCTGCGGACTCGATGAGCATATCCACACCGATGAATGCTATTCGGGAGAGCTGATATGCGGTCTCGGGGATGAGCCCAAGGTGACGCCCTCTGATGCAGAGCGAGAGCATACCCATACCGATGAATGCTACGGGGAAAGTCTTATCTGCGATAAGACCGAACACAGACATACAGCCGAATGCTTACCCGATAAAACTGCCGACGTTGAAACTGTCAGCGATTGGCTCGGCACATTTGAGGATGTTGAAATCACGAATGATATCCCTGAAAATCTTATTGCAATAGCAAAGTCCCAGATGGGATACAAGGAAAGCAGCAATAATTTTGAATACGATGAGCAGGGGGAAAGAAACGGCTACACACGTTACGGTGAGTGGTACGGCAACCCTTACGGCAAATGGAATTCAATGTTCATATCCTTTTGTCTGCACTATTCAAATATAAACAATGATTCCCAGCTCAAGGCTGCAGGCGCAGAGACGCTGAGATCAGCATGGCAGGAAAGATTCGCTTATTCCTCTGCGGAGGATTACAGCCCCGATAGGGGAGATATCGTATTTTTTGACGATGACGGTGACGGAGATGCTGATACTGCAGGTATAATATTATACCCGGGTGAGACGGATCTCATTGTTATAATGGGTGATGTTGACGGAAGTGTTGAAACCCTTGACATTGACTCTCTTGATAATGTTATGGGCTACGGTATGACCGGCGAGCTCAGCTTCGCAAGGGATATGGAATTTGAAGAGGCTTCCGCTTACGAGGAAAATACAGAATCCGCGGCAGCTACGGAAGAGTCATCGGTAAAAGCTTCTCCGCCTCTTATGCTTTTCAGCAACATAGCTACCGGTGATGAGCCGAATATCACATACATAAATGACCTTACAACTGTGGTCAAGGCCGTCAGCTTCAAAACGCTTGAGGGCGATGTAATTGACAACAATTCAACTATATATCTCGGACAGACCTATGTTATTTCAATGGAATTTGCCGAGAAGAACACGGGAGACCAATGGATACAGTTCCGCCACGACGAGGACCATCATCTCCATTATCAGATTCCCGAAAACATTCATTGTGAGCCCTTCACGGAGTGGCATCCGATTACCGCTAAAACTGAAAACGGCACTATTGAAAATGTCGGTGAATATTTCGTCAGAGAAGACGGTCTGCTTATCGTTGTTTTCCACGATGACCCCGTAACGGGTGAGTGCTTCGGTGCAAAGTATTCAAACGTTGACTTCACTATTGATTTTAACGCAACGGTAGGCTCAACCCAGTCGGGCGAATCAACAGATGTTGTTTTTAACGATGAAATCAAGGTTAACCTCAATATTGACACAAAAGCTGAAATGGAGGTTACAAAAACCGCAAAGGCATATGACGGAAAAAACAACAGAAAAGAATACACCATCAGAATTGAAGGTAAGAAGGCGGTTATAAAGGATCTTATCGTTTATGACGATATGTATAAGAATGCGCAGGCTAACAACAATCATTATGCATTGAAGGATACGATAGTTGTAACCGACCTTGAAGGCAATGTGCTTGACCCGCAGCCGACTATAAGCGACGGACGCTATACCGGAAACCTCGGCTTTACACTCACAGGCTTCCCAGACTTTGCGGCGGGAGAAGGCTTTATAATAACCTATCAGGCCGCCATAAACGATGATGTCCTTGATCAGGACTCTGTTGACCTCTGGAACGGTGTTTATCCCGAGGGTAAGGACGCCAAAGGAGAAACGGTCAGAGGTGAAGCCGAATATTGGGAAAGGGTTTATCTCAATAAAATCGAAAAGGGCGGTAAGCAGGCTGTGCTTAAGGGTCCCGACGGTAACCCCGTTCCCGTAATTGAATGGGAAATTGAAATAAGAAAAAGCGATGTCAACCTTCAGGGTACTGTTCTGGTAGATACTCTCGGTCACGGTCTTGAGTATTACACTCAGCAGCCCATAAAAATAGTCCGCTACGATCAGGCGGGAAATAAAATCTATCCCGATACAAGCTTAAGCTGGAGTGACGTTGAGGTCAACGGCAATTCAATGACCTTTGCGCTTCCTGACGGCTACAGATTCGTTATCGTATATTACACGACCTACGAGGAGCTTCAGGACGGTGAGCAGAAGCATTACACCAACACGGCAAAGGTTACTATCAATCATAAGGATGAGGTTGCAGGCGGTGAGGCCGACGTTGTAGGCTTCATTCCTCAGATAAAAAAGAGTGCAAGCGGTAACGACGGCAAATATGTTTATTTCAGCATTGAAGCAAGAGTTCCTGCAGTTATAAAGAATTGGGGAAGCTTCTTCCTGACTGACCTTTCCGCATTCTGGGGCTATCAGAATGGCAGTCTTTATGTGGATAATAAGCCCGAGGATATGGTGATAACGGCAAAAACGGACAGCGACCGTGTGATTACCTTTACCCCATACGTTTCGGGCGGACCTACTGAAAACACCTATATTCTTGTCACTCCCGCCGACGGTAACCAGCATCACAGCTTCAACGTTTATTTCAATACGTCGGTTGCTGATCCCGATTTGTCCACGTGGATATTAGGTGAGGATTCAACGCTGACAATTTCGTATAAAATTCCCTTTGACGCCGGAACAGGCACCAACTGGACAGGTGAGCTTACGGGTGACAAAACGCTTGAGGATGTCCTTCTTGAAAAATACAGACTGTCTAACGAGGCTTATCTCAATTATACAGATATTATTACCGCAACGGCATCCTCCTCATATAACTACACACCGAAAATCACTAAAAAATCTGCAGTCAATGATGACGGCACTATTGATTATACGGTTACGTTCTACAATACCGTTCCGGGCTCTGAAGGCCCTCTGGGATATCTTTCGTCATCAAGCTCGGTTGTTTTTACCGATACCTTTGACGAAAAGCTCGAATATGTTCCCGGCTCACTTGCCGTAACCTGCTACAGCCCGTGGAATGATTCGGCATGGTTCATACGGTATAACTGCAATGATGAGGCTGATAAAAAAATCAGCGGTAACTCAATCAGCGTCGAATCAACAGATCTGAACGTTCCGACGATAAATATGGATATGGATGCCGATACAATAAACTGGATGAAATGGATTCCCGATTATCAGCAGTATTGCAACGGGGTCAGCGGCGGCAGACACGTCTTCACCTATAAGCTGAGGCTTAAGGATGATTATCTCAACACAACAGAGGAAAATAAGTACGTGCTTGATAACACCGCTGAGGTTTTGTGGGACGAGGACAATTCATCGGGTCCTGTAACGGATACCGTTGAATTCAAAACGGGTCTTCTCGACAAGCACGTGGTGCAGGAAAACAACAAGCTGTTTTTCGATATTCATATCAACCGCAACGCTCTTGATATTCTCAAGGGCACCGAAACCATTACAATCGAGGACACGATGACCCATAATCTTTCGGTTTACTGGGATTCAATCAGTCTTCTGTATGAGGATAAGGCTGCGGGAAGATGGATAGATTTTGACAGCGCGGAAAGTCAGTATACATATACTGTTACCTATGACCAGACGGCGAACAGACTTACCTTTGTATTGCCCGATGAGCTTCATATAAGAATCGACTACACTACTCTTATTACCGAAAGCGGTCAAGTATCGGTCAATAACGCAGTAAAGGTAGACGGAAAGGCGTCGGTTACTGATATTCTCGATGCTACCTTCAAGGTTGAAGACCACAGCGGCGGCGCTTCGGGCTCAATGCACGATATAACCCTCATCAAGCAGGACGGTGATACGGACGAGCGACTGCCGGGTGTCGGCTTCCGGCTTTACGGCCCCATGGGTGACCCGGATGCGGTTATTCCTGACGGCGTTCCTAAAACCATCTACACGGATTCGGACAAGGCACTTCAATATATAGGCTCCTACACAACAGGCGCTGACGGTACGGTTAATATCCGTACTCAGTATCTTACTATAGGCGGTCCTTACGCTTTAGTTGAATTTGCACCGCCGCAGGACTATATGAAGCTTGAAAAGCCCGTATATTTTTGGTTTTACGAGCCCGACCCCGACGGTATTATTCAGACCGTAACAACTCTTATAGCCGTAGAAAACTACACTTACGGCTTTGCACTTCCCGAAACGGGCGGTGCAGGCACACTACCCCTGGCAATAATCGGCGTAGGTCTTATGGCTTATCCGGTTTTGTATAGCACAATTCGTCGAAAACGTGAAAGGAGGTTGACACAATCTCCATAAACCGAAGGACGGAGAATGCGAAAAAACTCAGTAAAAAAATTGCAAATTTAAAAAAAGAAAGGAAGTAAAATTATGAAGAAATTATTTGCAGTTTTAGTAGCACTTACCCTCGTTCTCTCAATGGGAACAATGGCTTTCGCAGCCAACGGATCAATCACAATCAGCAACGCTATTGCAGGTGAAGACTACACAATTTAC
Organism: Acutalibacteraceae bacterium; assembly: GCA_045658745.1. GTDB lineage: Bacteria > Bacillota > Clostridia > Oscillospirales > Acutalibacteraceae > UBA6857. The sequence goes on from JAZOVO010000058.1 coordinate 19,795, forward strand.
AAGATGTTCGACTTCACTCCTGTTGACGGCAATGCAGCACAGGGACGTTACTCTTATGCAAGCGATGCTTGGAAGGCATTCGTTGAAACAGGCGCAGGCAAGGATTACCTTAAATTCGATGCTGATAACGGCTCAATCGAATGGAAGGGTGCCACGGTAACTGAAGGTGAAGCTGTAGTTGCAGATCCCGTTGCAGTTGCCGCTCTCGCAAATGCTGCAGTTGCTTACGCAAGAGACAACAGCATTGAAGGTACAAAAAAGACTGCCGGTGGAGCAACAGTAGAATTCACAGGTCTTGACCTCGGTTATTATGCAATTGACACATCACTCGGTACAATCTGCTCACTTACAAACACAAACTCAGCAGCAACTCTTGTTGAAAAGAACAACGGCGCTACAATCGACAAGAAAATTGTTGAAAATTCAGCTCTTGTTGATGCTAACAATGTAGCAATCGGTGACGAGGTTGATTATCAGTCAAAAATCGTTGCAGGTAAGGGTACAGTAAACTATGTTGTACACGATACCTTCTCAACAGGTCTTACTTTTGATGAAAATTCAGTTGTTGTAACATATAAGGGCGCAACTCTTGAAGCAGGTGAAGGTGAAGACTATGTATTAACAACAACCTGTGCTGACGGTTGCACATTTGAAATCGATTTCTCAGATGCTTTTGAAGCAACACTCAAAGAAGGTGACGAAATCATCATCACTTACTCAGCAACCCTTAACGAAGGTGCAGTTATAGGTTCAACAGGTAACCCTAACGAAATTCTTCTTAAGTACGGTAATGCTCAGGTAACAACAAAGGATACCGTTATCACCTATACATCACAGCTTACAATCAACAAGACCGATGCTCAGGGTACAGCACTTCCCGGCGCTGGTTTCACACTTTACAAGGGTACAGGTGATACAAAGGTAGCTGTTGGTGAAGAAGTTAAGGGCACAGACCTTACAACATTCGTATGGACAGGTCTTGAAGAAGGCACATATACACTTGTGGAAACAACTGTTCCCGAAGGTTACAACAAGGCGAAGGATATCGAATTCACAATCGAATGTGCAGAGCCCACAGAAGTTAAGGCTGCTGACGATAAGGCTACATGGTCAACCACAAGCGATAAAATCGCAGCAGTAGATGCAAGCGTATTTGAAGGCACAGTTGTCAACAACACCGGTGCACTCCTTCCCGAAACCGGCGGTATCGGTACAACAATCTTCTACGTAGTCGGCGGTCTTCTCATGGTTGCTGCATTTGTTCTTCTTGTTTCAAAGAAGAGAATGGCTTCCTTCGCTTGAAGGGATGAAGAATCAGACGGTTCCGAGTCAGCAGATAAAGAACCCACAGACTCAGAATCCTGAGATTCCACAGTTAAAAGCTGGCGGACGGTAAAATAAATCCCTGCCGACCTCGTGTCGGCAGGGTGATACCTGAAATTCTGACCGTTGTTACCGAGGGTAATCGGTGATAGCGTTGAGTATTTTAATTAAGAGAGAATTGATATGAAAGAAAACAAAAAAACTGCACAAAAGAAAAAAAGCGGTAGTGCGTCTACCATAATTCTTGTGGCAATATTTTTTGTAGGACTCAGCGTTCTGCTTTATCCTACGGTGAGTGACTTCTGGAATGAAAAAAGGCAGTCACAGGCTATCGTCAACTACGATGACCTCATAGTTGACCTTACTCCCGAGGATTACACCGCTTTTTTTACTCAGGCTGACTCCTACAATCAGAAAATCAGAAATATGTCCTTTCCCTTCCTTAATCACAAAAATATCGCCGATGAATATTACGATACCCTTGATGTCAACGGTGACGGAATGATGGGCTATATAACCATCGAAAAAATCAAGGTGCAGCTTCCCGTTTATCACGGCACAAGCGATAAGGTGCTTAACTCTGCCGTAGGTCACGTTGAGGGCTCGAGCCTTCCCGTAGGCGGTGAAAGCACCCACGCCGTCTTATCTGCCCACAGAGGTCTTCCCTCAGCAAAGCTTTTCACTAACCTTGACAAGCTTGAGGTGGGCGACATATTCACAATAAGGATACTTGACAGAACGGTCACCTATCAGGTCGATCAGATTCTTATTGTCCTTCCTCACGAAACGGAAAATCTTAACCTCGTGAAGGGGGAGGACTACTGTACTCTCGTAACCTGCACCCCCTACGGAATCAATACCCACAGAATGCTTGTAAGGGGAACGCGCATAGAAAACATTGAGCCTGAAAGGGTTATCAACGTAATCACCGAGGCGTATCAGATTGACCCGCTTATAGTGACTCCCGCCGTTGCGGCTCCTATGCTCGGTGTTCTGCTTATCGTGCTTCTTGTAAAGAGCAGTAAAAACGGAAAAAGCAAAAAGAAAAGCAATAATACAACCGACGAAGAATAATTTCAGAAAAAGGAGTGAAGAAATATGAAGCTTAACAAAACCGCTTTAAAAGCTGTAGCAATGCTTATTGTTGCAGCCGTGTGCTTCACTCTCTTTTCTGCCGCGGCATATGCTCTTTCACTTGAAACAAAGGGCAGTATAACTCTTCACGTAGCCGATTCGGAAACTAAAATGCCTCTTGCGGGCGCATCCTTCCGTCTTTACCTTTTTGCCGCCGCCTATGAAAGCGGAGACGGTGTAGGCTATGACTATGTTGTGCCCTACGATGACTGTAATATGGATATGGATAATCTGCAGGATGCCTATCTGCCGATACATCTTACCCATTTTGCAAACACACATTCCCTGCCCTTTACGGAAATAACATCGGACGAAAACGGATATATCCTTTTTGATTCTCTCGACCCCGGCGTATATCTCATAGTACCCTCAGGCAGTATCGACAATTACTTTATGCCGACTCCCTTTGTTGTCAATATCCCTCTTTATGATGATGAAAACAAGAGCTGGGTTTATGATATTAACGCCACTCCGAAAATGAGAATCTACAGCGGCTCGGATACAGAGAGCTTTACCTATATCAGCGTCAGAAAGGTGTGGGACACCCGCGGCAGTCATCCTGAAAGTGTGACCGTCAGCCTTTTGCGTGATTTTCAGCAGGTTGATACCGTTGAACTCAGCAGTGAAAATAACTGGAGCTTCCGTTGGGATAACCTTTCCGCCGCACATAACTGGAATATTGTTGAAAATGTGCCTGACGGATACAGAGTCTTCTACGAAACCTCCTCAAATACCGTCACAATTATCAATGAAAGCACAAGCCCCGAGGATGATGATCCGAAGGAGCCGACCACCGAGGAGGATGAGCTTATATATACAGGTCAGCTTAACTGGCCTGTTCCCGTGCTTGTAATCGCGGGATTGTTATTGTTCAGCCTCGGCTGGGCAATGCTTAACCTCGGCAGGAAAGAAGAGACTTGTCAATCTGATGGAGAAACAAAATGAGAAAAAAGCTTGGAGTCATCCTGATGACTGCGGGAATTCTGTGTATTGCAGCTGCCGCAGCTCTGCTGATTCATAACAACAACGAAAATAAAAATGCCGCGGAAAAATCCTCGGCGGTTATGTCGTCGCTTATGAGCGTTATAGAAACTGAACCGACAAATCCTCTCCATGAGAAGGATCCCTTCGATACGGAAATGCTGACTGTGAGTATTGACGGCTACGATTACATCGGATATCTGTTCATACCTTGCCTTGAGCTTGAGCTGCCGATAATGGCAGAGTGTGATGATGAGCGGCTTGAAACGGCGCCCTGCCGTTATTACGGCTCAACGAAGACAAATAACCTTGTAATCGCGGGTCACAGCTATAACAGCCATTTCGGCTATATAGGTGAGCTCGAAAAGGGGGACACGGTAATTTTTACCGATGTAGAAAAAAACAACCTTAACTACAAGGTAACGTCAGTTGAAATCCTTCAGCCTACCGATGTGGATAAGGTGAAGGATACGGGTGATGACCTGATTTTTTACACCTGCACTTACAGCACTGAGGAAAGAATTGCGGTGAGATGCAGCAGGGTAGGGTGACTATAAACTTGTCCTCTTAAAGTGATACTTTCTGCAATAAAAAACGGAGAAGCTTGCTTCTCCGTTTTTTTGTTGATGTTATCAGTCAAGCTCAAATACGTAACTGTCATAGCCCTCAAGCCATTCGTTTGTAATATAATTACGGAAGCGGAGAACTACGCTGTTCTCATACACTTCCATCTGCATACCAATACCGTCAAGTCCGTAAGCCTCGTTTGCGGGATAGTAGTTGCCGGGATTTCCTGTTGCAGGAAGGTTTACGTATGTAACGTTGTTTGTTGTCTGCACAGAGGAATCGCTTACGCCGTAATGTGAGTGACCGCAGAAGTAGAAGGTGCGTACACCGCTGTTTTCAAGAATTTCTGTAAGGCGGTCATTCTGAACGGCTACATTGAAGCCGGCGTAGGAGCGGTCTCCGTTACGTCCGTATACAAGGTAATGGTTAAGCACGAAGCAGGGCTTTTTGCTTTCGGCGGCGTCTGCAAGCTCAGCCTCAAGCCAGTCAAGCTGAGCGTCGCTGAGAATCTGCTTTCCGTCCTCGCCTGTACGACCTTCACCGCCGAGCACGATGAACTTATAGTCCTTTATCTCGCGGCTATAGTAAACCTTGTCACCGTCATTGCCGAAGAATGCGTTACGCATAGTAACAAAGCGATCGGAAAGAGCTTCGAAGCTGCCGTTTGTGTTGTCGCTTGTGTCAATATCGTGGTTTCCGGGAGCGGAAAGAACTGACTCTTCCTTAAAGAAACGGCTCACAAGACCGTAAGCTAAAAGAGTTTCGATAATCTGTCCGTTCATTGTGTTGTCACCAAGGAGAAGGAGAGCATCGTTATCCGCTTTTCTTGCGGCGTTGAGAACATTACCTACACGCTTGTGACGGTCAAAGTTGTTTCCTTCCATATGAAGGTCGGATAAAACTGTAGCGGAAAGCAGACAGTTTTCCGCGTCTGTCTTTTCAATTGACGGTGCGGAGGGCATACCGATGGGGGAAAAGATAAAAAGGGAAAGTAAAATTGCGATGGTTTTCATAAATGCTTGTATCATATTTATCACCTCACTTTAATTCTAACTAATAATAAAGTAAAAGTCAAGAGCGTTATTTATATTCCTGTACTGAAGCTCAGCCGCTTATAATAAAAAAGGCACCTGCCTGTCGGCAAGTGCATTTTTTTATTTCCTCTTCTCCGTGCAAAGCGCAATAAGCTCCTCAAGCTTAGCCGTTGCAAGGCACTCGACGGTGTCTGATGCACCGTAGTAAATCTTGACCTCACCATCGGGCTCGAGTATCATGCCGCCGGGGAAAATAACGTGCCTGCGGAAGCCTGACTGTGTTTCGTGGTAGGTTTCGGGGGCTATCAGGGGCAGCTTGCTCATACCGACTATTTTTGTCGGGTCCTCAAGGTCAAGGAGCATTATGCCTGCGCAGTATCTTTTTTTCCAGCTTCTTTCCCAACCGTTTTTCCGTCTTTTGTTATCCTTGTCAACGGCGTGGAAGATTGTAAGCCAGCCCTTGTCGGTTTTTATCGGCGGCGCGGCGGGACCTATTTTATCGTTTGCATAGGGTACGTCCTCAACGGCAAGCACAAGCTCGGTTTGACCCCAGAAAATGAGGTCGGGTGAGGCGGAAAGCCAGAGGTCAAAGCGGTCCTTGCCGCCTCTTGAATAAACAGGGAAGGGTCTTTCAAGGCGGACATATTTTTCGTTTATCTTTTCGGGGAAAAGCACCATATTGCGGTTGTCGGGAGCTGAAGCGCTGATTATACTTATCTTTTCAAAGTCGTCGTCAATTTCGGCGATGCAGCCGCGGACTCCGTGTCTGGTATCCATAGCCATACAAAGGTACGGCTTGCCGTCAATAACGGTAATTCTCGGGTCATAAAGCCTTTTGATTTCGTCCTCGGGCAGAAGATTTTTGTTGTCAAAAATCGGCTTATCCTTTACCTGCCAGTTGATGCCGTCATCGCTGAGTGCAACTCCGAGTGAGGTTCTGAATTTTACCTTCGGATAGGTCTTTTCCGTAGGGCCGTAATCGTTGCGGAAGACCATAACATATTTACCATTATATTTTGCAACGCCCGCATTGAATATCAGTGATGCCTCGTAGGGGATATCATCCTTTGTAAGGACGGGCTTTTCAATTTTCTTTATACATTCCGCGCTGTAAAGCTTAGGCTTGAGCATTTTTTTCATATCATATCATCTCACTTAAGGTTTACTTTTTCTCCCGTTTCCGACGATTTGTAAATCGCGAGAAACTCGTCTACTGCCTTTCCGCCTTCGTAGGCATCAATGGGGAATTTTGTTCCCTTTTTAATGCAGTCGTAAAAATCTCTTATAAGCGGAGCGTGGCCGCCGCCCCAATAGCTTTTTCCGATAAAGCCTTCTTTGTTTTTAAGCCGGAGCTTTTTCACCTTGCCGAGCATTATGACATAGGCGTTATCGCCCTCAATTCGCAGAGTCGCTCTCTGACAGATTATGTCAATCATAACGGGGCGGTTATCCGTAAAGGCTGTGGTTGCGTTAAATAAAGCCGTAACTCCGTTTTCGTAACTGAATAAGGCGTGTACCGTGTCCTCAACCTCAATAACACCCTTGAGATGGTCGTTGAAGGTATGAGCCGTTACGCTGACCGTGTCGCTTCCCGTAAGGTATCTTATAAGATCCTGAGTATGAACGGCCTGATTGACGGCTACACCGCCGCCCTCCTTTTTGAGAGTACCGTGCCAGTCGTCGCTGTAATATTCCGAATCGCGGCTCCAATGGACAAGGGCTCTTATCGACTCAACCTTGCCGAAGACTTTTTTATCTATAAGTCCCTTCACCGCTCTGACCGACTCAATGTATCTGTTCTGAAAGCATACGCCGAAGAGAGCATTGCTTTTATCCTGAGCCTGACGGAGTACAGAAAGACCTTCGGCGGTAATTGCACAGGGCTTTTCGCAAAGGACGTGTATGCCCTTTTCAAGAGCCGCAACAGCCATCGGCACGTGGAGATAATGGGGTGTGCAGATATGGATACAGTCAGGCCTGTCCTCGAGGAGCATTTCGTCAAAGTTATAATAAGCCTTGCAGCCGTATTTTTTTGCCGCCGCATCAGCGCGGTCATTTTTTATGTCAACAACCGATGAAATTTCAATATTTTTAAGGCTTTTCAGCACCCGCAGATGATTGCGGGAAATCATTCCGCAGCCTACTACTGAAACTCGCATATTTTCACTTCCTTGAGTTAGTGATATCTGAATCAGAATGTACTGCTCATATCTTCCTGAACGGCTGAAACAACATCCGCCTTTGCTTTCGATGAAGCCGCTTTTTCCATAAGCAGAGTGTAGAACTTATCCTCGTCTATGGGTAGAGTAACGGTTTCGTTTGTCCAGGAGGAAAGGTGAGCAGCATTTGAAATCATCAGACCGTTGATGCCCTCGGTGCCCTCGGCAACCAGGGGAGTACCGTAAAGAATATGGTCCGAGAATGCGTTGAGCACGCCGGGGTGCTGGTCATTGATGCCGTCGGTTTCAACCTCAATTTCCTTACAGGGTATTGTTGCAAAGCCGTTTTCACAGCTTGCGATATTTTCGCTTAAGGACTCCTCAAGCTCAAAGAGCGTGATTTTTTCACCCTTTTCGCAGACAAGCTTTGCTCTGTCCATAGTGATTTCAAGTCTGTTTGAGCCGGGGAAGTCACCCGTTGAGGTTACGAACACACCTGTTGCACCGTTTTCGTATTCGGCGTAAATTGTAACGTCATCCTCAATCTCAACGTCGTGCCATTTTCCCTCGTGACAGAAGGCTCTTACCTTAGTGGGCATACCGCATATCCATTGCCACAAATCAAGCTGATGGGGCGATTGATTCAGGAGAACGCCTCCACCCTCACCGACCCAGGTTGCGCGCCAGCCGCCTGAGTTATAGTATGCCTGAGTGCGGTACCAATCGGTGATAATCCAGTTTACACGGCGGATTTCACCGTACTCTTTACTGTCGACAATTTCCTTTATCCTTCTGTAAACACAGTTTGTTCTCTGATTGAACATCATTGCAAAGGCCTTGTCCTGCTTTTTTGCAAAATCGTTCATTTCACGTACCTGCTTTGTGTAGACGCCTGCAGGCTTTTCGGAAACAACGTGAATACCCTTGCCGAGAGCCTTTATTACAAGCTCAGGGTGTGAATAGTGGGGAGTACATATGATAAGCGCGTCAACCTCTCCGCTTTCAATGAGCTCGGCACCCGAATTGTAAATTTTTGCCCAGGGCAGGTTTTCGCTCGTCCAGATCAGCTTTTCAGGCTTTATATCGGATACGGCGGTGATGCGCATACCCCTTATCTTTCCCGCAAGGAAGCTTTTTGCGTGGGATGTACCCATATTACCCATACCGATAATGCCGAAGCGGATGGGATGAATTTTGTTTACAACGGCATACATTGCATCTGCTGCCGCCTTGAAGGATTCGGCATGGCTTCCGTAAGTATTAACCTTGATTTTACGTACACTGTTTACTACTGCTTCAAGCTTTCCGAGTCCGTCAAAAACCTTAAGGTGAGGCTCAAGTGAAAGAATAACGGTTTTCTTATGCTTATCAAAGCGTCTCAGAATTTCTTCAACATTACCGTCTCCCTCACCTGCGGGTACAACATCGGCGTTTTCGTAAAGAGCATCCTTGATATGAAAATATTCTATGTAATCCTCAAGCAGCTCATAAGCCTTGAGAGTATCTACACCGCACTGAACAAAGTTTGCGGGGTCAAAAACTGCTCTGAGCGTACCCTCGCAAGCCTTGAGAATATCGAGACATCTTTCTGCGTTGTCGCCGTAAATTCCCTTTTCGTTTTCGTGACAGCAGATGAGACCCTCGCCTGCGGCATAGTCCGTCATAGCCTTTACGCGACGGATTACCTCGTCTCTGTATTTCTCGTAGGAGTCGCCCTCCTTGAAGTAGAAGCTGAAAATTCTGATGTATTTTGCCTCAAGGATTTTTGCGACCTCAACGGTATTTTTAAAGGCTTCAAAATGGGGAGTAAAGTCATCCCTTATATGAATCTTTCCGTAGCCTGAGCCGATTGAGGCAACCTTCATTCCCTCACGGTCAATCTCCGCCTTCATTTCTCTTGCCTGCTCCGGGGAAAGTTTATTGATGTTAAGGCTTTTGCCGAAGCCGCGAAGCTCCATATGAGTAATACCGTTTTTTTTGCAGGCGGCAATCTGTCCGCCGATAGTTGCTTCTCCCGCCTCGTCACAGAATGCGGAATAAATAAAATGTGCCATTGCTACAGCTCCTTTGTTTTTATATACGGTTTTATTTTACATCTGTTTTGTTATGTTTTCCTTGATAATTTTGATTGATTTTATATTTTTCTTTACTTTTTTGATATTGTCGTGACCGGATTTTCGGTTGCGGCTTTAATTGCTCATTTTTGAAAGCTCAATCTGTATATTTTTTCTGTACCTTCTTAGGAGATATGCCGTAGACCTCCTTGAATTTTTTTGAAAAATAGTTGCTGTCCTCAAAGCCGCAGCTTTCCGCAACCTGAGTTATATTCTGTCCCTCAGAGGATTTCAGAAGCTGCTCTGCGTACTGTAATCTCAGCGAGTTCAGATACTTTGAAAAGCCGAGCCCCGTCTCCTTTTTGAACATACGTGAAAAATGCTCGGAGCTTACAGAGAAGCGCTTCGCAAGGGAGGAGAGGCTTATATCCGAGGCGAAGTTTTCTCTTATATATGCTACCGCCTGCTCAATAACCTTGTTGCCGTCATCAACGGCAAGGCAGGTTTCAGTGTTTCTCATAAGCAGATAAAAAAGCGAATGGGTATGACAGATTATGACCTCATCGGAAAAGGCATCGCCGAGCTGATACTCCCTTTCAATTCTGCCGAGGATTTTTTTTACTTCCTCGGTGACAAAGGGGTTTCGGTAAAGGTAGTTGCCCGATGAAATGCCCGACTGCACCGAGGCGGGGATATATCTCTTTTCGCAGTTTATGAGTATACGCGAATGCTTTATATCGTCATATTTAGTGTGGTGTATAACACCGTCGGGGATAATTACGATGTCACCTGACTGAACGCTGTAAACCTTGTCATCTATAATATAGGTGCAGTTGCCCTCCTCAAGAAAATATATTTCATAAAGCCCGTGATAATGGGGCCAGGAGGTACCCGTTTCCGATACTCTTTTGCTCATTCCGCGGTGAAAGTAAAGGTTTTCATCCGGATCAAATTTGATAATACTCATTTTCCGCACCTTCTTTCTTTTTCGATAATATCATCGGACATCAAAAAAGTCAAGAAAAGTCCTGAAATATATCAAAATAATCAAGGAAAACATAACAAAATAGATGTATGATATAATAAAATAATTATAAAGGTATGGTATGTTATGAAAAAAGCAGTTAAAATTATTGTTGCATTTTTACTTGTTGCTGCAATCGGCTTCGGCGGCTTCATCTTCTATCAGAGCTCAAAGGGTATAGGCTACGATATTTCCGCGGTTGAAAAAATCGAAAGCGATGTTGAAATTGTTTCGGAGACCGAGGACAGCGTTACAATCAAAAAGAGGAGTGACGGAGAATTCAGAGTGCTGATGTTTACCGACACTCATCTTAAGGGAGATAAGGCGCTTGATAATCTCACGGTTACCCATATGGTCAATAATATCAGAGAGCAGAAGCCTGACCTTGTTATTCTCGGCGGTGACAATGTTACCTACGGCTTTAATAAAAAGAGAAACGTTCAGCTTGCAGAGCTTTTTGAAGGCCTCGGTGTTTATTGGGCAACGGTTCTCGGTAACCACGAGGGGGACGGCTTTATGTCCTACGACAGAGCCGATGTTATAAAGCTCTTTGCGGGCTACGAGCACTGTCTTGTCAAGGAGGGTAAGGCTGATGTCGACGGAAACGGCAACTGCACAATCAATATTCTTAATGCCGATGGAACACTTAAGGAGGTTTTCTTCCTTATGGATACAGGTGACTATATGACTGCTGAAAGCAAGGCAGAGTACGGTGTTACCGATGAGGACGATGTTTATGACGGTGTCAAGACCTCGCAGGTTGAGTGGTACAAGGCAAAGCACGATGAAATTGAGGCTGAATACGGCAAATTCAAGTCCGTAACGGTTGTACATATTCCTCTTTATCAGACTGAAAGGGAATACGCTGAGGGCGATTTCCTTTACGGTGACAAGAGAGAGGGAGTGTGTGAATCAGGCTTTGACTCAGGTCTTTTTGCCGCTATGAAGGAAAAAGGCAGTGCTCAGGCCGCCTACTTCGGTCACGACCACGTTAATAACTTCGGTGTTATGTGTGACGGCATCCTTCTTTCATATATGCAGCCCTCGGGCTATTCGGCATACAATATGCAAAGCAAGTTTGATGCTCCCGAAAGCGAGTGGCTTCAGGGCTGTACCTTACTTAAAATAAAAGCAGACGGCACCTACGATGCCGAACGAATTTTCAATCATCAGTAATGAGGTGTTTTTATGAAATATATTGATAACAAAGCAGAGGATGTAAAAATAGCCTATATCGGCGGCGGCTCGAGGGGCTGGGCGTGGGGGCTTATGAGCGACCTTGCAACGGCAGGCGATATGAGCGGACGCGTTGAGCTTTACGATATTGATTTTGAGGCTGCTAAGGCAAACGAAATCATCGGCAACAAGTATAACAGTCTTCCCGAGGCAACCTCAAAGTGGCAGTATAAGGCAGTTGAAACCATCGGCGAGGCTCTTACCGGTGCGGATTTTGTAATTATTTCAATCCTTCCCGGCACCTTTGACGAAATGGAAAGCGATGTTCACGCTCCCGAGGAGTACGGCATTTATCAGTCAGTCGGTGATACAACGGGCCCCGGCGGTGTTGTCCGCGCAATGCGAACCCTTCCCATGTTTGAGGAAATTGCGGAGAATATCAAAAAATATTCACCCGATGCATGGGTTATCAACTACACAAACCCTATGACACTCTGTGTAAAGACGCTTTACAGAGTGTTCCCTGAAATCAAGGCATTCGGATGCTGTCACGAGGTTTTCGGCACTCAGGATGTGCTTGCAAAAATGGCATCGGTTCTCTTTGATGAGGACGTTAAGCGTAAGGACGTGAAGGTCAATCCCATCGGCGTAAACCACTTCACATGGCTTACAAGGGCTACATACAGAAATGTTGACCTTTTCCCGTACTACAAGCAGTTCTGCGAAAAATACAAGGACGGCTGCAAGGAATATGTTGACCCCGAGTGGCTCAAGAGCTTCCACGGCAATGCACACAAGGTTAAAATTGACCTTTTCCGTCGCTTCGGATACATTGCCGCCGCAGGCGACAGACACCTTGCAGAATTCTGTGAGGGCAAATGGTACCTTGAAAATAATGACAGAGTTGAGGAAATGCTTTTCCACCTTACTCCTGTCTGGTCACGTAAGGATGAGCTCAAGGAGCGCCTCGCAAAAAGCAAGCGTCTTTTAAGCGGTGAGGAGGAAATCAAGCTCAAATTAACGGGTGAGGAGGGCGTTAAGCAGATGCGTGCTATCCTCGGCCTCGGTGATTTTGTTACCAACGTCAACCTTCCCAACCGCGGACAGATTCCCAATCTTCCCCTCGGAGCCGTTGTTGAAACAAATGCTTCCTTCACCTCGGGTACGGTAACACCTGTTGTCGCAGGAGAAATCCCCAAGGAGATTTATCCTCTTATTTCACGTATCTGCACTCAGCAGGAGGTGCTCTCCGATGCTATTGCAGAAAGGGACCTTGACAGAATTTTTGAGGTATTTGCAAACGATCCGCTTGTTACCTGCTCTCTTTCTGACGCGAAGGAGCTTTTCACAAAAATGGTGAACAACACAAAAGCTTACCTCACCGATTATAAGCTCGGTTAAGAATATGAAGGCATTCGTTATAATGTTTGCCCTGCTTTCGGCATTGATGCCCGTGATTACACAGAAAACGGGTCTTTCCGTAAGGTACGGCTTCAGGATTAAAATGCTGTGTGCTTTTATGTATACGGCTACGGGTCTTATTGCGGCCCTCGCGGTGGGAAAAGCTGCACCGTACTCGCTTCTGATACTCGGAGCGCTGGTGCTCGGCGTTCTCGGTGACTTTTTTCTCGAATATAAGGCGAAAAAGCTTTTTCCTGTCGGAGCCTTGTTTTTCGCTCTCGGACATATCGTTTACAGCCTCACCTTTCTTTTTGAGGGTGAGATAAACGCCTCGTCTTATATTGCGGCGGTTGTTGCCGTTACGGCAGCCGTGACGCTTCTTATTATAGCTTTTGCAAAAGCAAAGCTTAAGCTTACGGGCAAGAAGAAGCTTATTCTTGCATATGTCCCCGTGCTTGTTTTTGCCTTTGCCTGTGCGCTTTTTAAGGGAATTGCCGCTATTAAAGCGGGCAATTTCAGTCTGGGAGCTTGTCTTATTTTCGGCGGCACACTTTTCTTTGTGTCCGATGCTATGATAGGTATCGGCAAGGGCGGACTTCAGAGACCCGCGTTTCTGCACAATGCAGTTACATATACCTATTTTGCCGCACAGTCGCTGTTTGCTCTGAGTATCTATTTTCAATAATACGGGAGATTTAATATGAAGAAGGATTTTTTACCTGCATTCCGCTTTGTGATATGCAGTGATGCTCATATAGAGGGAATCGGTAAGCCGGGCTATATGAGACTGAAAAAAACAATTGACTATTCTCTCGGCTATGCCGCAGAGGATAAGGCTTACGGTAAAATTGACGGCTTTTTTATTGCAGGTGACTTAACCAATAAGGGCTCAAAGGAGGAGTTTGATGCCTTCGGGGAGCTTTACGACTACGGAACAGAAAAGGGTCTTGATATTTTATGCACCGTAGCCAAGGGACACGACTCGATAACTATGGGTAAAAAATCCCTTGAATATTACAAGGCTCTTACGGGTCAGGAAACAGATTTCCATCGGGTAATCGGCGGTTATCATTTCATCGGCATTTCAACAAGCCGTATGAAAAAGCATTTCAATTCACCCTTTCAGAAAATGTGGCTTAAAAGGGAGCTTGACAAGGCCGTTGCAGATACACCCGATAAGCCGGTGTTTGTTATGCACCACGAGCATATAAAATATACCGTTTACGGCAGCTTTGATGAGGACGGCTGGGGAAAAATTTTATTTGCTGACTTATTAAAAAAATATCCCAACGTGGTGGATTTGTCGGGTCATTCCCATTATCCCGTAAATGACCCTCGTTCTCTTTGGCAGAAGGAATACACAGCAATGGGCACGGGCTCTCTTAAATATACGGAGCTTACCGTTGACGGTGAGCAGAAGATTCACCCCGAGTCCTATGAGAAATGTGCAAATTTCCTTATAATTGAAGCTGATAAGGAGAGTAATCTTCGTATAATCGGTGTTGATTGTATAGCTGAAAAGGCGCTGTGTGAATATTACCTTGAAAATCCTGCCGTTAAAAGCAACCGCGAGTATACCTATGAAAAGCAGCTTTCACGCAGTAAGCCGCCGATGTTCCCGGATTCTGCGGAAATTGTACTTAGTGAAGAAAAGGGCATTTATTCTGTCGAATACCCCGCGGCGGAAAGCACCGACGGTATGCCCGTGTTTATCTACAGAATTCATATTGAAAAGGAAAACGGCGATACCGTCAAGGAAAGAAAAACGATTCCGACCTATTTCCTTTATGAAATACCCCGAAGGCAGAAAACCTGCCTCGGAATACTGCCGAAGGGCAAGCTTAAAATCAGAATTCTTGCCGAAACACCTTACGGTGTAAGGTCGGAATATATTCAGAAGAGCTTTGAGGTGTAAGGAGGGGACTTATGAAGCTTTCAGATGCTGCCGCATCCTATGCGGAAAAAATCAAGGACGAGAAAATAAAAAAGATGTTTACTCAGTGCTTTATGAGCACATATGAAACAACAGTACAGCTTGAAGGTGACGACTGCTTTGTTATTACGGGTGATATTCCCGCAATGTGGCTTCGCGATTCCTCAGCTCAGGTCAATCACTATATTCCCTTTGCAAAACAGAGTGAGGAGGCGTTCAATGTCATAAACGGCCTTGTCCGCAGACAGATGAAATGTATTCTCGCCGATGCTTACGCCAATGCCTTCAACCGTGAGGCAAACGGTAAGGGACATCAGAAGGACAAAACGGAGATGTCACCCTTTGTCTGGGAACGGAAATATGAAATTGACTCTCTGTGCTATCCCGTAAAGCTTGCATACCGCTTCTGGCGGGAGGCGGACACAACAGTGCACCTTACCGAGGAGGCAAGAAAGGCATTTTACAGAATAATTGAGCTGTGGACCGTAGAGCAGAATCACGCTGCTTCACCCTATTATTTCCGACGCCCGTTCAAGCGTAAATCAGATACCCTTTCACATAAGGGCAAGGGCGCTCCCGTCAGCTATACGGGTATGACCTGGTCAGGCTTCAGACCCAGTGACGACAGTTGTATGTACGGCTATCTCGTGCCCGCAAATATGTTTGCCGTTGTTGTGCTCGGCTATATGATTGAAATTGCCGGGGAGGTATATAAGGATAATACGCTTAAGGAAAAAGCGGAAAAGCTCCGCGGTGAAATAAAAGAGGGTATTGAAAAATACGCCGCAGTAAAAGACGGGGACGGCAAAAGCTTTTATGCTTACGAAACCGACGGCATGGGTAATTACAACCTTATGGATGATGCCAATGTACCGAGTCTTCTGTCCCTTCCTTATCTCGGCTATTGCTCAGCCGATGACGAGATGTATAAAAACACCCGTGCATTCATTCTGAGCAAGGGTAACCCGTATTATTTTGAGGGCGAAAGAGCAAGAGGTATAGGCAGTCCTCACACGCCGAAGGATCATATCTGGCCGATTGCACTTTCAATGCAGGGGCTTACAAGCGGCGACAGGGGAGAGATGCTTTCAATTATCCGCACTCTTGCCGACACCGATGCTGACACGGGCTTTATGCACGAAAGCTTCCATAAGGATAAGCCTGAAAAATTCACCCGCGAGTGGTTTTCCTGGGCAAATACCCTTTTTGCAGAGCTTATTATAAAATATCTTTCCGAGGGCGGAGAAATATAAAAACAGATGTAAGGAGAAAATTCAAATGGGAAAATTCAAAGAAAAGCTTCAGAAATTTATGGATAACCCCGATGTAGCGTTCAAAGAGCAGGTCGGCTATGTTTCGGGTGTGTTCGGTAACTGTATGGGTCAGGACTCCGTAAGCACCTACACCGACCAGTTTATGTATGACTATATGGGTCTTGAATCAAGTCACATTGTTGCGATGAAATCAACTACAACGGCGGCAAATATCCTCATTGCTCCCATTGTCGGCGCAATGCTTGACAACAACCGTTCGGGCAAGGGTAATGCAAGAAGCTTTATGATGGCTTCTGCAATTCCCTTCACACTTGCCTCGGTGCTTCTTTTTGTAGTGCCCTCCGGCTCACTTATGTTCAATGTAGTATGGAGCTTTGTGCTTTATCTTATATTTAATATTGCCGATACCTTTTATGATGTTGCCTTGTCAACTCTTTCGGTAAGAATGACACCCAACGCAAAGTCGAGAAAGAACTTTTACACCGTTGCACAGGTTGCTTCAACCCTCGGCTCAATGTTCCCGGGCTGGCTTGTTCCTATCATCATTGAAGCTATGGACAGTGACTACAACTCAGAAAAATGGGCATTCTTCACCGTGGCTCTTCTTTTCGGTATCCTCGGTCTTTTCACAATGCTTGTGCCCTGTATGACCCTTAAGGAGAGAAACCTTGTGCTTCCTCCTAAGGATGATAAAAAGATTAAAATTGACTACAAGCTCATTCTTCTTAACAGGCCTCTTCTACTTCTGTGCTTAGCTAACTGCATTGAATCAATAAGAAGAGTATGCTACAGCGCGCTTCCCTTCTTCTACAAGCAGACTCTCGGAAGATTCGGAATGAAAACCTACGTTGAAATGGGCTCCTCGGCTCTTTCCTATGCAGGTCTTTTCTCCGTTCCCTTTATCGGAAGAAGGCTTTCATCAAGAGATATTGTTGTTGCAGGCTATATGCATACTGCAATCTGCTATATCCTCCTTGCAATTTTCGGCTATAAGAATCTCTGGATTGTCGGTATCCTCATCGCTCTCGGCGGTCTTCCCAATGCCGGTATGAGTGCCGCGAAGCGAGTTCTTCTTGCCGACTCAACAGACTATATGGAATGGAAGAGCTATCAGAAATACGGCGTTGCACAGCGTAATGAGGGTATGGTTTTTGCCTTCAGCACCATGGTGTCAAGAGTTTCCGACCTCTGGAAGGAGCTGCTTGTCAACGGCGGTCTTGCTCTTATCGGTTATAAGAGCGCGCAGAATATCGGCGGAGAAATGGTAGAGGCTGTTCAGACACCCGAAACCCTTCACGGTATTTTCCTGCTTGTTGTCATTCCCGGTATCCTTGGTAACCTTATTCCCGGTATCGTTATGATGTTTGATAACTTTACGGGTAAGCGTAAGGAAAAAATTATGGCTGAGCTTGAGGAAATCAGAGCCGAGGCAAAGGCAAGGCTCGAGGCGGAAACGGTATAAGAAGCTATGAAAGCAGTAAAAGAAAACAAAAAGATCTCTGTGATTGTTAAAATCATAAAAATATTATTCCTTTGTCTTATTGTGCTTGGCATAACTGTTTTGGGTCTTTACAAGCTTATAACTCATCAGTGGCAGGACGAGCCTCAGAATTATCCTTCAACTAATCAGTATATTACTGAGCTAGGCGATACTATGGTTTCGGCTCACCGTGCAGGTAAAAAGCTTTTTCCTCAGGGTACCCTGATGGCTTTTGAGGGATGCATAAATTCCGAAGCCTTTGAAACGGATATTTTTGAATTTGACCTGCATCTGACAGCGGATGAAAAGCTTATAGTTCTTCACGATGATACTCTTGACGATACGAGTAATGCTGCCGAATATTTCGGAAAAACCGACAACTATCCCGAGGATTACACCTATGAGGAAATTTACAACCTCAATTTTGGTGAAAACTTCAAAAATGCTGACGGCGAAACTCCGCACAAGGGTCTGCGCGGAGAGGATATACCCTATAATCTGCGTGCTATGACCGTAAACGATGTTTTAGCCTATGTTGAAAATAACGGCAAGTATTATTACAGCATTGAACTTAAAAACAGAGGGGAAGCTGGCTTTAAGGCAGCGGATATTCTTTACGGTATTTTGTCCGATATGAATCTGCTTGACAGAGTGATTATCGCCTCCTTTGACAGAGCTACCATCAACTATCTTGAAGAAAAGCATCCCGATCTGACCCGTTGTGCCTCAAATGTTGAGGCGGCAAGGCTGTTTGCCGATTCTATCTTCGGCTTCGACAGACCCGAGGGTTATTACAGGTTTGATGTCCTTCAGGTGCCGCCCGACAGATATATTGCAAATCTCGGTACATCGAGGCTTCTGAATTATGCACACAAGAATAATGTGGCGGTACAGTACTGGACAATCAACGATACGGAAAAAATGCTCTTTTTACAAAGCATAGGTGCTGACTGCATCATTACAGATGTACCCGATGTTGCCTATGAAGTACTTAAAGCTCAGAATTGAGTGGACATCTTATGAAAAAGAAAAAAATAATTGCAGGGGCTCTTGCCTCTGCAGCCGTGCTGACAGGAGTTGGTTTTATGCTTTATAATAAGTTGACTGATATGGATTTCGGTGAAATTATTATTGACGGAATTCCGGAAAGGGCAGAAAATTCATTGAGAATAATGTCCTTTAATCTGCGCTACTGTGACGATAAGGAGGGCAGCGTGAAAAACCGCTCAAAAATAGCTTCTGCTATAATTGAGCAGTATGCTCCCGATTCCTTCGGCGTTCAGGAGGCAACGGGGGAGTGGCTTGATATTCTCAACGGGGCGACGGGAGAAAAATATGCCTATGTCGGCGAAGCGAGAGACGACAAGGGCTATAAATCCGAGCGCAGTGCGGTTTTTTATCTTAAAAACAAATATAAGCTTATCGATGAGGGCACAATATGGCTTTCCGAAACGCCTGAGGTGAGGCTTACAAAAAGCTTTGACAGCGACTGTTACAGAGTCGCAACCTGGGCGGTGCTTGAAAACAGGGAAACAGGCGAGGTGTATACTCATCTTAACACCCATCTTGACCATATTCTTGAGGAAACAAGAGAAAGACAGGTAGAGGTGCTTATTGATAAGCTTGAAAAGCTGCAGCAGAAAGCAAGGGTTTTCTGCACGGGTGACTTCAACACCGGTAAGGGAAGTGAAACCTATAAGCGTATGCTTATGGTTTCTGACGATTCGGGTGCCATAGCTGAAAGCGCGGATGAGGGCATCACCTTCCACGGTTACGGCAAGGCTGAGGAAAACGGTGATTGCGACGGTATTATAGACTATGTGTTTGTGCCCAAGGGCTCAAGGGTCAGCACCTATAAAATCATCCGCAATACGGTGAAGGGTATGTATCCCTCGGATCATTACCCGATTATTGCAGATATTATCGTATAATTCGGAGGAAAGAAAATGATACCAGATAAATGGGGGCAGGGTCAGCTTTTTGCTTTCTCGGCTCTTGACGGCGAAGCCTTTTTTGAGGACGATTTTGCAGGCACGCTTTGCGGTGACAGAATCGGCGTAATATTCCACACAGTGTGTCGGCGTACGCTTTACTTCGGGGATATGAACAAATTCATAAATCCCGTGCTTAAGTGCGTTTGCTCGGATATGCTTATGCTTGAAACACTTCTCGGTAACTGCAGTATGCTTTTTGCCGAAAGGCATATTGTTGTCGGTGAATGCGGTGATTTTCCGGGTGTGTTCGTCAGTGCGGGCGGTGAGTGCGAAGTTAAAAAAAAGGGTGACGCCGAAATTCACAACACCCGCGACGGAGAGTACACGGCTTTGTTGAGGCGCGGGGGCAGATTCTCGTTTGCTTACGGTAAAAACGAGGAAGAGGTGCTTGCTCTTTGTGAAAAGGGTATAGCGCTCGACCTTGAAGAACTTAAGGCGAAAAAGGAGAAGACCTTTGAAAAGAAACTGTCCGAGAGCGATAAATACGCTCCCTTATACGCTAAATGCATCAGCGTGATGAAAAGTCAGCTTTACTCACCTGAGGGTAAGATAAAAAGAATATGGTCAACACCTGACCGTCTGCCTCACAGAAATATGTGGCTGTGGGATTCGGTCTTTCATGCTGTCGGGCACAGACAGCTTGATGCTGAAATTGCTCAGGGTCTGATTCTTGCACTTTTTGATGTTCAGCGTGAGGACGGCTTTATTCCTCATATGGCGCGCCCCGAATTTATTTCGGACATAACTCAGCCGCCGATTATTGCCTGGGGTGCATGGCTGGTATATGAAAAAAGCGGCGATAAAGACTTTCTTAAAACGGTGCTTGAAAAAAACAGGGCATTCCTTTTATGGTGCCGTGACAACAGAAGAAAAACAGAGAAGGAGCTTTACTCCTGGCATACAAATCCCGAAAAGAACAATCGCTGCGACGAATCGGGAATGGATAACTCACCCCGCTTTGATACCGAAAGCGACCTTTTTGCAATTGACCTTTCCTGCTATATGGCAAACGAGGCACGTTGTATGAAAAAAATTGCCGACGAGCTTGGCAACACTGAAGATGCTGAGCTTTTCAGCAGATGGTATGAGGAGATAAAAGCGGATATAGACAGTACACTCTGGTGCGAAAAGGACGGATTTTATTACGATTTTGATATAACAAACGGATGCTTCAGCGATGTGCAGTCGGTTTCTTCCTTCCTGCCCCTGTTTGCAGGTATCTGTGACGAAGCAAAGGCACGTTCCCTTGTCCTTCACCTTGAAAATCCTGATGAATTCGGTACAGAGTTCCCCATACCGACCGTTTCAAGGAAAGATGAAACCTTCGGCTCGGACTTGTGGCGCGGCCCCGTATGGGTTAACTATAACTATATGATTTCAGAGGGGCTTACCGATTACGGCTACCCGGAGTTGTCCCGTAAAATCATAGCTAAGACCCTTGAGGTTATAAACGAATGGTATCACCGCACGGGAACGGTCTATGAGTTTTATGACAGCGAAAACAAAATCCCGCCCTTCTGCTTTAACCGAAAGGGTGAGGTTTATGAGCCCTACGATTTCAGGGTGAAGTATCAGACAATCAGAGATTACGGCTGGAGCGTTACGCTCGCGTTTGATATGTTGAACTAAGAATAAAGCATACACAGTAATATAAATCTTATAATAAAGGCGTCGGAAATTCCGATGCTTTTATTAATGGCTTGAGCCAGTTGAGGACGGGACGTCCGAAACAGACAACCACCCGCTATGCGGGTGGGTAATAAAAAGTTATACTACAAAAAAAGCTCCTTTCTGCTACAATAAAGTTGTTCAGGCTTATTGCAGACAAAAGA
>JAZOVO010000059.1:0-30183 GCA_045658745.1 Acutalibacteraceae bacterium
TCAAGACCGTTTCCGTACCAGTCAAACTCATAGCTGTAGGTAAGCTTGTTGTCAACTGCTTCGGCAAGCTCTTCGGGTGATACATATGCCCAGATGCCTACCCAGTGAGCTGAATCGGTATCTGCCGAATCCTTTACACTCCAGAAATAATCCGCATCGCTCCACTGACCGTCCGTGTTCTTGCGGAAGGTTGCAGCCTTGAGCTCCTCTTCGGTAAGTCCTGCAGGTGCAAGAAGCTTCATTCCTGCCCACCAGCCGTCCTTGTTTCTGCCGATTGAGGGATCTGCCTTTGCAAACTCGAGGGTGATTTCCTCATTGTTTGTTACGGTGATTTCCTCTGTGCCCTCTGCAGTAAGTCCCTCTGTAAGAGCCTCAACAGAGCCGAGGAAAGGCGTCATATCAAGGTTGATTTTTGTTGTATCAAGAACAAATTCAATTACCTGTGTTGAAATACCGAAGCCGTTTCCGTCCCAGTCAAATTCATATTTGACTGTAAGACGTCCGTCTGCATCGTTTCTGATGATTTCAGGTGTTACCATCATCCATGAATCAAAATACTGAGCCTCTGCATCGTCCTTGGAGTCCCTGATATTTGTAAAAGGTGCAGCTGCGTTCCATCCGGTACCGTTCCATTTGCGGTACTTTGCATTTTTAATCTGCTCAAGAGTAAGCTCTGAAGGAGCAAATACTCTGATGCCTGCCCACCAGCCGTCATATAATCTGTAGGCTGAAGGATTTTTTCTGCTGAAGGAAAGAGTTGTTTCTTCCTTGTTTGTTACGGTGATATCCTCTGCACCTTCAACGATAAGACCGTCTGTAAAGATCTGAACCGTACCGTAGTTGTACTCTGTATCGAGAGTAAGCTTTGTTGTATCGAGCACAAGATTAATCTTCTGTGTTTCGCTTTCAAGTCCGTTTCCGTACCAGTCAAACTCATAGCTGTAGGTAAGCTTGTTGTCAACTGCTTCGGCAAGCTCCTCGGGTGATACATATGCCCAGATGCCTACCCAATGAGCTGAATCGGTATCTGCCGAATCCTTTACGCTCCAGAAATAATCTGCATCACTCCACTGACCGTCTGTGTTCTTGCGGAAGGTTGCAGCCTTAAGCTCCTCTTCGGTAAGGCCTGCAGGTGCAAGAAGCTTCATTCCTGCCCACCAGCCGTCCTTGTTTCTGCCGATTGAGGGGTCTGCCTTTGCAAACTCGAGAGTGATTTCCTCCTTGTTTGTTACGGTGATTTCCTCTGTGCCCTCAGCGGTGAGACCCTCTGTAATGGGCTCTACCGTGCCGTAAACAAACTCAGGCTGAGTATCCTCAACGGCAAAAGCAGGCATCACAAGTGAAAAAGCCATAAGCAGACTCAAAAGAACGCTTAACCCTTTTTTAATGTTACCTCTTGTTGAATTCTTAGTCATATTGTATCCTCCTTATCAAAAAGCAATATGATGACAATTATACATATATAATATAACATACTTGTATACAACTTGGCAAGGTGTTTTTTTATCATTTATTTTTTGTTCAAAAAGATTGCTTTATTTCTCCTTAAGTGGTATGCTGAATAAAGTTTCAGAAAAGGAGGAACTTATATGCTCATTGCAGGTCTGCAGAAGCTTACCTTACTTGATTATCCGGGCAAAACCGCCTGCACGCTTTTCACCCCCGGCTGCAACTTCCGCTGCCCCTTCTGTCATAACGCTCTGCTTGTAACAAGCCGCGTTGAGGATTTTATCAGCGAGGAAGAGTTTTTCTCCTTTCTTTCAAAGCGCAAGGGAATCCTTGACGGTGTATGTATAACCGGCGGAGAGCCTACCTTGCAAAAGGATCTTATCCCCTTTATTGAAAAAATCAGGGCTATGGGCTTTTTAATCAAGCTTGACACCAACGGCTACAGACCCGATGTCCTCAGCGAGGTGCTCAGCAAGGGACTTGCCGATTATGTTGCTATGGATATAAAGGCTGCGCCCGAAAAATACGCGCTTACAACGGGTGTGAAAAGCCTTGATTTTTCCCTCATATTAAATAGTATAGAGCTGCTCGAAAAAAGCGGTGCTTCCCATGAGTTCCGCACAACGGTAACCGAGGATTTTCACACAGAGGAGGACTTTGCTGAAATCCTGTCTCTTTTCTCCGATGATACACCCTATTTTATTCAGCAGTTCAAGGATTCAGGCAATCTGATTGACGGAGAATGCCGTGGTTGGAGCACTGAAAGGATGAAAAAGCTCTTCAATGAGCTTAAGAAAAATCACCCCAACGTACACCTTCGCGAGGGCTGATACAAATAAACGGACTTTACCGTTTTAAGACGTAAAAGCTAATCGACAGCCGTTGCTTTGGCAAAACTATATATTGTGGTCAAAACGCAATATTTTGTGCTTTTTTTTAAAAAATATACAAGAAATTGTGTAATACCCCTTGATATTTACAACCGATAGTGCTATAATCAGTTTCGCACCGCTGAAAAGCGGAAGGAACTGATTATTTTATTTGAAAAGAGAAAATTCAGAAGGAGGACAAAGAAATTATGTATTCAGTTATGAAGCGTACAGGCAAGCTCATTGAGTTTGACCTTGGCAAAATCACTCAGGCAATCACCCTTGCCTTTGAAGCAGAGCAGAGAGACTACAATCCCAACATTATCGACTTCCTTGCCCTTAAGGTAACTGCAGATTTTGAGCCCAAAATCAAGGACCACTGCATCGCCGTTGAGGACATTCAGGACAGCGTTGAAAACGTGCTTGTTCAGGCAGGCTACTCCGATGTTGCAAAGGCATACATCCTCTCCCGCCGTCAGCACGAAAAGCTCCGTGACATCAACACAACAATCCTTGACTATAAGGAAATCGTTGACAACTATGTTAACGTTGCCGACTGGCGCGTTAAGGAAAACTCCACCGTTACATATTCAGTCGGCGGTCTTATCCTCAACAACTCAGGTGCAATCACTGCAAACTACTGGCTCAGCGAGGTTTACGACGATGAAATCGCAAACGCTCACAGAAACGCTGATATCCACATCCACGACCTTTCAATGCTTACCGGCTACTGTGCAGGCTGGTCATTAAAGCAGCTTATCCAGGAGGGTCTCGGCGGTGTGACAGGCAAGATTACATCAGCACCCGCAAAGCACCTTGCAACCCTCTGCAACCAGATGGTAAACTTCCTCGGCATTATGCAGAATGAGTGGGCAGGCGCTCAGGCATTCGCCTCCTTTGATACATACCATGCACCCTTCGTTAAGGTTGACAACCTCTCCTACGAGCAGGTTAAAAAGTGCATCGAAAGCTTCATCTACGGCGTAAATACTCCCTCTCGCTGGGGTACACAGGCTCCCTTCTCAAATATCACCCTTGACTGGACCGTTCCCGCTGACCTTGCAGAGCTCAACGCTATTGTAGGCGGTAAGGAAATGGACTTCAAGTACAAGGACTGCAAGAAGGAAATGGATATGATCAACCGCGCCTTCATCGAAACAATGATCGAGGGCGACGCTAACGGCAGAGGCTTCCAGTATCCTATTCCCACCTACTCAATCACAAGCAACTTTGACTGGTCAGAGACCGAGAATAACAAGCTTCTCTTTGAAATGACCTCAAAATACGGCACACCCTACTTCTCAAACTACATCAACTCCGATATGGAGCCCAGCGACGTACGTTCAATGTGCTGCAGACTCCGTCTTGACCTTCGTGAGCTGCGCAAAAAGTCAGGCGGCTTCTTCGGAAGCGGTGAAAGCACCGGCTCAATCGGCGTTGTAACAATCAATATGCCCAGAATCGCTTACCTTGCAAAGGATGAGGCTGACTTCTACGCACGCCTTGACAGACTTATGGACATTTCAGCACGTTCACTCGCCGTTAAGAGAAACGTTATCACAAAGCTTCTTGATGCAGGTCTCTATCCCTACACAAAGAGATACCTCGGCACATTTGCAAACCACTTCTCAACAATCGGTCTTGTAGGTATGAACGAGGCTGCACTCAACGCTAACTGGCTGCGCTGCAACCTTATTGATGACAGAGCACAGCAGTTTGCAAAGGACGTTCTCAACCATATGAGAGAAAGACTTTCCGACTATCAGGAAAAGTACGGCGACCTTTACAACCTTGAGGCTACTCCCGCAGAGTCAACAAGCTACCGTCTTGCAAAGCACGATGTCAAGCACTATCCCGACATCATCACCGCAAGTGACAAGACAAAGGGCGAAACTCCCTACTACACCAACTCCTCACACCTTCCCGTCGGCTACACAGACGATATCTTTGAGGCACTCGACAAGCAGGACGAGCTTCACACCCTTTACACCTCAGGTACTGTTTTCCACGCTTATCTCGGTGAAAAGCTTCCCGACTGGAAGAGCGCGGCAAATCTTGTAAAGAAGATTGCTGAAAACTACCGTCTCCCCTACTACTCAATTTCACCCACATACTCAGTTTGTAAAAATCACGGCTACATTGCAGGTGAGGTTTACACCTGCCCCGACTGCGGTGAAACCACAGAGGTTTACAGCCGTATCACCGGCTACTACAGACCCGTTCAGAACTGGAACGACGGTAAGAGCCAGGAATACAAGCACAGAGTTGAATACAATCCTACCAAAATCGGTGACAGAATTTTCGAAGCAAAGCAGGAAATCAAGGCAGCCGAAGAGGGCTGTGTAGCCTGCGAGGATAAGACAATCCTTTTCGCTACAACAACCTGCCCCAACTGCAAAATGGCAGCACGCTTCCTTGACATGGCAAACATCAGCTATGAAAAGGTTTACGCCGACGAAAACAAGACTCTTGCCGAGGAATACGGCATTCAGCAGGCTCCCACTCTTGTTGTTATCAAGGACGGCAAGGCTGAAAAGATTGTCAACCTTTCAAACATCAGAGCATTCACCGAAAGGGCTTAAAAATGATTTACGATACAATAATTATCGGTGCAGGCCCTGCAGGTCTGACAGCGGCAATTTATCTCAGACGCGCAAACAAGAGCGTTCTCGTTCTTGAAAAGGAAACCTTCGGGGGACAGATTACTCACTCCCCCAAGGTTGAAAACTATCCCGGCTTTATAAGCATGAGCGGTGTTGAATTTGCCGACAGACTCGTTGAGCAAGCAATGACTCAGGGCGCCGATATTGATATGGACGAGGCAAAGGGCATCACAAAGGACGGTGACATTTTCACCGTAAAGGGTGACAGAGCCGACTATCAGGCAAAATCAATCATTCTTGCAACGGGCTCAAAGCACCGTACACTCGGACTCGAAAACGAGGAAAAATTCACCGGTGAGGGAATCTCTTACTGTGCAGTTTGTGACGGGGCTTTCTATAAGGATATGGATATTGCCGTTATCGGCGGCGGAAACTCCGCCTTGCAGGAAGCAATCCTCCTTTCAAAGACCTCAAAAAGCGTCACGGTTATTCAGAATCTCCCCTTCCTTACAGGCGAAAGCAAGCTTATTGAGCAGATCGAGGCAACTGCAAACATAAAGGTGATTTTATCCTCCGTTGTGGCAAAAATTCTCGGCGCAGATAAGTTTGAGGGCATCACAATCAGGAACGAGGAAACAAAAGAAGAGACCGACCTTTCCTTTGACGGTATCTTTGTTGCTATTGGTCAGAAGCCCGAAAACGAAAGCTTCGCCGATGCTGTAAAGCTCGACGAAAGAGGCTACATCACCGCTGACGAAAGCTGTATACCCAACGGCGAAGAAGGAATTTTTGTTGCAGGTGACTGCAGAAGCAAAGCTGTAAGACAAATTGCAACGGCAATCTCTGACGGTGCGGCGGCATCGGTTGCGGTATGTAAATATTTAGGTTAATAATAACATAAAAGCGTATCCGAAAAACACGGATACGCTTTCTTTTTTTATAAACGATATTACGCTTCACTTCCCGCAACGGAGCCGTCTGCAACTGCCGTTGTAAGCTGGCGGAGCGCTTTATGTCTGCAGTCACCGCAGACGTAAATTCCGTCCCTAACCCTACAACCCTCGTCGCAAATTACATAGCCGTACTCGTCAAGGGGCAGAATGTCGGCAAATTCACTTGTACCGGGCACCTGACCGATTGCAAGGAAAAGTCCGCTGACAGAGATTTCTCTTTCCTCGGCGGTGTTTTTGTTTTTTACTGTAATACTTTTAAGCACAGGTGAGCCTTCTGCACCTTCAAGGGTACTGTCATATACAATCTCAATATTTTCCTTTTCAACCACTCTTTTAACAAGGGCATCCTCTCCCCTGAACTCGTTTCTTCTGTGCACAAGGTAAACCTTGTTGCAGATTTCACTTAAATAAAGGGCATCCTGCAAGGCTGTGCTTCCCCCGCCGATTACCGCAACATCTCTTTTTCTGAAAAAGTTACCGTCACAATGGGCACAGTAGGAAAGTCCTCTGCCGATAAGCGCCTCCTCATTGGGAAGCCCCGATTTTCTCGGCGAAGCACCAACGGCGAAAATAACATTTCTGCACTCATATTCACCCTTTGAGGTGATGACTTTTTTTATTTCGCCGTCCTTTACGGAAAGAACCTTTTCTTTTTTGAATTCACAACCGAAGGCCTTTGCCTGATTATAAAGATTCATTGACATTTCAAAGCCGCTTACGGCTTTGACCGAGGGATAATTTTCAACAAGAGCACTTTTGCTTATCTGTCCGCCGTAGGCCTCCTTTTCAAAAAGCAGAACGCTTTTTCCTCTGCGCACAGCATACATTGCCGCGGTAAGTCCGGCAGGACCTCCGCCGATTACTATAATATCTGTCATTGTAATCACCTCGTCATTCTTATATAACTAATTTTATCACAAAGCAGTCGGTTATTCAACAAGCAAGTAAAAATTAACTAAAAATTGAAAGATAAAAATATAATAAATAGTAATATAATCGGTAGAAATTATTATAATAATGTGCTATAATACTTTAGACTGTGTAATTATGCACTTTTATGAAAGGAATGATTCCTGTGACTGTTAACATCAAAGGTCTCAACATAAATTATATCTGTGAGGGTCAGGGCGATACGGTGCTCCTTCTCCACGGTTGGGGAAGCAACATCACTCTTTTTCAGTCTGCAATTGACCTTTTAAAAGCAAAGTACCGCGTAATCGCAATGGATATGCCCGGCTTCGGTGAAAGCGACGAGCCCGAGGAGCCCTGGTGTGTTGACGATTACACCGACTTCATCCTCGACTTTATGAAGGAATTCCCCTGTGAAAAAATCAGCCTTTTAGGTCACTCCTTCGGCGGCAGAGTCATCATCAAGCTCTGCTCAAGGGAGCTTCCCTTTGAGATTGACAAGGTTATACTTGTTGATGCCGCAGGCGTAAAGCCGAAAAAGACTCTCAAGCAGAAAATCAAACAGAGAATTTACAAAATGACAAGGTGGCTTTTTGCAACTCGCTTTGTCAAAAAATTCTTCCCCGACGCTCTTGAAAATCTCCGCAAGAAAAACGGCTCGGCAGACTACAATGCCGCTTCGCCCATTATGCGTCAAACCCTTGTAAAGGTTGTAAACGAGGATTTACAGCACCTTATGCCAAACGTAACGGCACCTACACTTCTTATCTGGGGCACGGCCGACGATGCAACGCCCTTAAGTGATGCAAAAATTATGGAAAAGCTTATGCCCGAGGCAGGTCTTGTAACCTTTGAGGGTGCGGGACACTACTCCTTCCTTGAAAGAAGAGACCAGTTCCTCAGAGTGCTCGCATCATTTATGAAAATATAATCATCCCCATATTACTGAAAGGATAATGCTGATATGAATTTATATTTGGTTATTATTGCGGCTGTTATTTTTCTTTTCCCGACAGCCATGACAGCAATCGACTCAATGCACTTTTTCCAGCTCAACTCCTACCGCTTTGACACCCACACAAAGTGGATGAGAGAAAACACAAGAAAGTATCTTACCCACACAACCCTTTCACTTCTTACTCTCATCTTTCCTCTTTTCAAGGCACCCGTTCAGTTCAAGGCAATTCCCCTTTGCATTCTTTTTGCAATTGCAATTGCGGCAGAAAAGCCCAAGAAGGCTAAAAAGCCCCTTGTTTATACTCCGAGAGTAAAGAGAATGTTCTTCACAGAGCTTCTTCTTGTAGCTCTTATCCTCGGTCTTGTTTCAATCCCGGCGTTCAAGGGCACCGTACCTCACGAGACCTATTTCCTTCTCGCTCTCGCACTTATTTACGCCCTCTCTCCCGTGCTTTGCCTTGTGGCAAACCTCATCAACAAGCCTGTTGAATTAAGCGTAAATCAGTACTACACCAACGATGCGAAGAAAATTCTCAGGAAGTGTCCCGACCTTAAAATTATCGGTATCACGGGCTCCTATGGTAAAACAAGCGTAAAGTATTATCTCACAACTCTTCTCAAGTCAAAATACAATGTTCTTATGACCCCCGAAAGCTACAACACTCCTATGGGCGTTGTTAAAACAATCCGCGGCTCACTCAAGGCAACCGATGAAATCTTTGTCTGCGAAATGGGCGCGAAATGGGTCGGTGATATCAAGGAGCTTTGTGACATTGTTCATCCCCACCACGGTGTAATCACCTCAATCGGACCTCAGCACCTTGAATCCTTCAAGACTCTTGATGCGGTCAAGGGCACTAAGTTTGAGCTCGCTGACTCTCTTCCCGAGGGCGGTATGCTTTTCCTTAACGGCGACGATGAAAATATCCGTGACCACGGCTGTAACAGACCCTACATCTCCTACAGCATTGAGGGTGACGCAGACTATGTTGCCTTCGACCTTCACGTAAGTGAAAGAGGCACCTCCTTCAAGGTTAAGACAAGAAGCGGTGAGGAAGAGGAATTCTCCACAAGACTTATCGGCAGACACAACGTTCTCAACATTGTCGGCGCTATCGCAATCAGCCATAAAATGGGCATCAGTCTTAAGGAGCTTCGTCCTGCTGTAAGAAGACTTGAGGGTGTACCCCACAGACTTCAGCTTTCCGATAAAGGCGGCGTTGCAATCATCGATGACGCTTACAACTCAAATCCCAGCGGTACAAAAGCGGCTCTTGAAGCTCTCAGCCTTTTCGACGGCTACAAGATTCTTGTAACACCCGGTATGGTAGAGCTCGGCGAAAAGCAGGATGAGCTCAACCGCGAATTCGGCAGAAATGCCGCCTCAGTCTGCGACTATGTTGTACTCGTCGGCAGAAAGCAGGCAATCCCCATCAAGGCAGGCCTTCTTGATAAGAAATATGACGAGGATAAAATCTTCGTTGCTGATACAATCAACGAAGCACTTACTCACGTTTATGCTCTTAACTCTCAGGGCAAAAAGAAGATTATCCTTCTTGAAAACGATCTTCCTGACAACTATTAAAAGAAAGGTGATGTATATATGAAAATCAAAGTCGGTGTACTCTTCGGCGGTAAGACCGTTGAGCACGAAATTTCAGTAATCTCCGCAATTCAGGCAATGGGTTACCTCAACCGTGACAAATATGATGTGATCCCCATCTACATAACAAAGAACAACGAATTCTATGTCGGTGAAAATATCGGCAAAATCGAAAGCTATACCGATATAAACAGCCTCCTCAAGGCAAGCCAGAGAATCATTATGGTAAACGAGGACGGCAAAACCCAGCTTATCAAGTATCCTCAGAAGCTTTTCTCAAAGCCCCTCTACGATTATATCGACATCGCCTTCCCCGTTGTTCACGGCACAAATGTTGAGGACGGTACTCTTCAGGGTTACCTCAAAATGTTCAACATTCCCTATGTAGGCTGTGACGTGCTTTCCTCCGCAGTAGGTATGGATAAGTACGTAATGAAAACCGTACTTAAGGATAACGGCATTCCTGTGCTTGACTGCAAGTGCTACACCGCTAACCTCTACGACGAGGACAGCGAAAGGGTTGTTGACGAAATCGAAAGCGCAATCGGCTATCCCGTTATTGTAAAGCCCGTTAACCTCGGCTCATCAATCGGTATTTCAAAGGCAGAAAACAGAAGTGAGCTTTTCGACTCACTCGACACAGCCTTCCACTATGCAACAAAGGTGCTTGTTGAAACTGCAGTTCAGAATCTTAAGGAAATCAACTGCTCCGTTCTCGGCGACTACGAAACAGCAGAAGCTTCCGAATGCGAAGAGCCCGTTTCCTCCGATAAGATCCTCACCTTCGCTGAAAAGTACATCGGTGACGGCTCAGCTAAGGGCGCAAAGGGAGCAAAGGGCGGCGTAAAGAGCTCACCCTCAGGCAGTAAGGGTATGGCTACCCTCAAGAGAAAGATTCCTGCTGACATCACAGATGCACAGAGAACAGAAATCCGCGAAATGGCAGTCAAGGCATTCAAGTGCCTCGGCTGTAACGGCGTTTCAAGAATCGACTTTATGATGGATACCGCTTCAGGTAACATCTGGCTCAACGAAATCAACACCATTCCCGGCTCACTTTCCTTCTATCTTTGGGAGCCTCTCGGTGTTAAATACACAGAGCTTCTTGACAGAATGATTTCCTTCGCACTCAAGAGAGAAAGAGAAGAAGGCAACATCACCTACAGCTTTGACTCCAACGTGCTTCAGGGTGTAAACCTTGGCGGCGGCACAAAGGGTGCAAAGGGAACAAAGATGTAAGAAACTGTCACCTTAAAAGCAAATATAAAACAGATGTATTCCAAGGTACACACCTCAAAATACATCTGTTTTTTTCTCGGCACAGATTGGTAAGAATGGTGCAGGATGCCCTTTTCTTCACACCGAAGGCGTACACAGGTACTCCGAGAGGGTGAAAAAAGGGCAAAACAATGCCGACAGAGGTCAGTACTCGATGTCCTGACCTCTGTCTTTACATGATAAGCTCTTCTTAAAATTTAAAATTCGGATTAAATCGGCATTGTTGTTCCTGTGCCGTTATCACCAATCTGTTATTTTGTTTTCATTTGAGTTATTACAATATGTCCTATACCTCTTACACCCTTGACTACATAATCCTTAAGGTTGCCCATAAATCCTGTCATAACGGGATTTTTCAGCTTACCCTCGCTAATGTTGTCAGCAAGAGCCTTTCTGAAGGTAACATTGTCACCGAGGAAGGGCTCAACAGCTTCATTTTCTCCGCAGGATAAAACAGCTCCGTCAGCAAAGGCAAGAGCTTCCTGAACACGACTGTCATTTTCATCAAAGTCACCCTCATAAGCATAAAGCATAGTAACCGCCATTTCGCTGCAGCCGTTATAAGAGGGAGCAATTGACTTGCCCTGAGCCGCAACAAGGGTATAAGCATCAAGCACCTGACCCTTTGCACGGCTGAAATGATTTCTCTGCTTGCCGTAGTATGTGCCGAATGGGTTCATATGAACGGTTTTGTCCTCGTCAAGCCTCATGGGGCAATGTGCCATTGAACAGAGCACCTGACGGGCATTAGCAATAAGGAAGGTGTAATTGCCGTCGCAAAGGCCCGTAAGACCTGCCGTAAGCTGATGATTAAAGGAGTCAACCTTCTTGTTTTTTTCGTCACATTCAGGGAAGCTCTGTGCCCTGAAGGATGAAATATCACCCATAAAGTTACGCTTGACAACCCTGATATCGCCATCCATTTTAGGCGTGAGAGCAAAAGGTACTGCCTCCTGCCACTTCATATCGGAATATCTGCCGAGAGCGGAGTTTTCCGTTGAAATTGAGGTTGTTTCTGCCGTGTAGGGATAGCTCACACGGGAGCAGACCGTGATACCTTTTGTAAAGGGAGTTGTGATAAAATCAAAGCTGAATAAGCCTGCGCTTATTTCATCAGGCAGATGAATTTCACCCTTTGTCCTTATAATGCTGACCTGACCCGAGCCTTTTATTTCTTCCTTTACGGTGTTTTCAAAGTAATAGGGCTTTCCGTCATAGGTGATGTAGCTTTTCAGGAAGCTGTCACCGCAGATTTTTTTACCGCCGAGGTAGAAGGATGTCAGTCTGCCCTTGCCGTCAAATACAAGCTCCGTATTGTCGGCACTTACTCTGCCGTCAGCCGTATAAGACTTACGTGATTTTCCCTTTTTAACCTCTATTTCATACACATCGCAGAGCTTTTTGAATTTAAGCAACATAAAAGCTCCACCCTCATCGTCGGTGGGAAAAGCTGCATAGGTGTCGAGATTTTTTCCCTTGATAAGAAGATTATCTGCCGTAAGGTCTCCCTTCAATTTAACCTGAACGCATTGCAGAAGTGAGCCGCTTGTGTTATGAACTCTTATGCCGTCAGCCGTAGAAAGAGCCTTGCTTTCAGCAAGAATAATCGCATCCTTAAGAGCATCCGCCTTTTTCTCGCGCTGAATATTCAGCACGGGAGTTGCCAGACCGAAGTGAGTAGTTGAAAGCAGAAGCACTCTTTCGCGGAAGGAGGGTGCAAGACTGTCCTTTTCGGCAGTAACCTTTGCCATCATTCTTGAGCGCTCGACCGCTGTCCATATTTTTCTGTTATAGGGCTTCTCCGCCCATGAGGCATAGCCCGTAAAGTTACCGTCGGCGGTATCGTGAGTAAAATCAATATTTCCGAGGGGCTTGTGAGTTTTAATGTAATTGCCCGGAGTATCAAAAACAACATAGGGCAAATCTGCAATCTCCTTTACAAGACCGCGAATACCGTCGGTGTTTGCAAGACGGTTACCGATAACAGGCAGATTCATACTCTCCCAGAAAATTGCATCGGCGTCCATATTGATGAAAAGGAACACATCGTGGTTGATTTCTCCCTTTTCCTGCTTGAGGTGTAAATCCTTGACCCAGGCACGAAGACAGCCTGCATCGCAGACGTCGGAGTTACTGTAGGTAGGAATAACGGTAATGCTCTCACCCTTGTAGGTATAAGTAAGAGGGTTAAAGGCAAGCTCATCAGGCAGCCTTGGCACAATTGTACGGAAGGCATCAAAGGGTACGCAGGAATAATAAAGGCAAAGAGCCTTTACACCGAGCTTATTGTAAACGGAAACCTGTGACGGAGTAAACATAACCTCCTGCGGTCTGACGAGCATTTCACACTCGCCGAAGATATCCTTAAGTCCGCTTTTCTGCTCGTTGGTAACGGCAAGCTCAATTGAAGCGGTAAGCTCCTGTTCGTTCATTGCGCCCAGAGCACCGTTTGAGTAACCCATAATAATATTTTCGTCGCCGTATTTTTTAACACGCTCCTGCATTTTTTCTATAATATCAGGAGCATATTCAGGCAGAATTTTTTCAAGGGAAAAGAAATTTTCCGTGTCCCATGTTCCCTTGACGGGAATACCCTGCTCGTTGAAAGCTGTAAGCTCATCAAGTATTTTTCGGATGATTCTTATATCCGAGCCGAAGCCGAGGTTATCGTTTGTGTCACCTCGGTAGGAATGATAGCAGTTAACGTGAAAGCCGTAGGCTACGTGTACCTTGTAATTCATGTTTTTTCTCCTTGTGAATTATATATCTTATCCTTAAAAAACCGCCGATTGGGTCGGCGGTATGTTCTTTTCATTATTTCTTTTCTGCTGTGTTGATGGATTTTCCGAAAACCACAAAGCGGTTGAAAAGGAATTCCGTTGAAAGGTTGATTGCCATTGTAAAGGCAAGCACGAGGTATTCATTCCAGCCGATGTTTGTAAGTGCAACACCCCACCAGATTGAAAGCGGTGTGAATACACAGTAGTAACCGAAAACCTTGAGCATTGCAATGGGGACATTGTTAGCTGATTTGAAGGTGAACTTTCTGTTTACGGTGAAGTTGAAAAGCACGGAAAGCAAAAGCGCAACAAAATAGAAGGGACCATACTCATTTTCGATAAGCTTTTCGGGCATAAAGGAGAAAATGTCAGTTCTCTTTGAAAGCTCGTTAAGAAGTGTGAAGGAAACGGTCTGAATAATACCCGCACCCGTTGAGCAAAGAACAAACTTGACCGCCATCAGAGCATTATCTTTTTTTGAAATGTTTTTGTCTGCCATATTTCATCATCCTTTTTTATTTTATAAATATGATTATATACCGCTCTCGGTATAATTTCAACTTATGAAAAAAACTTCGTAACTTTAGACGAAATACGGCAAAAACAATTGGATAAAAAGACGATAAAAAAAGCCTTGTGTGCTTTACTTTCAGTCTGTAACTCTGTATAATAAAGCAAGAATAAACACTCAGAGGTGTAATATGAAGCATCTTATCCCTTACTTTAAAAAATATAAAATGCAAAGCATCCTCGCTCCTCTTTTTAAAATGCTCGAGGCGTGCTTTGACCTTGCCGTTCCTCTTATCGTCGCAAGCATAATTGATACGGGCATCGCAAAGGGTGACAAGTCCTTTGTCATAAGCCGCTTTTTTCTGCTTGTGCTGATGTCCCTTCTCGGACTTTTAAGCAGCTTCACCGCACAGTTCTTTGCCGCAAAGGCGGCAATCGGCACGGCAACGGGCTTAAGGCACGAGCTTCTTCGCAAGGTACAGAGCTTTTCCTTTTCCGAGGTTGACTCAATCGGTAAAAGCACCCTTATCACAAGACTGACGGGTGACATCAACCTCGTGCAGAACGGCGTTAATATGTTCCTTCGCCTTTTTATGCGTAGCCCCTTTATCGTTTTCGGTGCGGCTATACTTGCCTTTTACGTCAACCGTAACCTTGCCCTCATTTTTGTGGGCATAATTGTTCTTCTTTTCATCGTTGTTTTCGGCATTATGTTCGTAACAAAGCCTATGCACAAGACCGTACAGCAGAGCCTTGACCGCGTTACGGCGGAAACAAGGGAAAGCCTCAACGGTGTTCGAGTTATACGCGCCTTTTCACGGGAGGAAAAGCAGCAGGAAGCCTTCGAAAAGGCAAACGGCTCTCTTCTTGCCTCGCAGCTTAAGGTCGGCAGAATTTCCGCACTTTTGAACCCTGCTACATATATAATCGTCAACGGTGCAGTTATACTGATTCTCTGGTTCGGCGCGGACAAAATCAACGGCGGTCAGCTTTTCTCGGGTGACATTGTTGCCCTCATCAACTACACGGGTCAGATTCTCATTGAGCTTGTAAAGCTTGCAAGCCTTATCACCCTTATTGCCCGCTCGATTGCAAGCATGGGCAGAGTGGGACAGATTCTCGACACCGAAGGATCAATGACCTACGGTGAAATAACCGAAGGAAGAGACGAAGACAGAATTCTAAGTTTTAAAAATGTGGGCCTTACCTATAAGGGTGCAGGTGCGCCCTCACTTTCGGATATAAGCTTTGAAGTAAAAAAAGGTGAGACCGTCGGTATTATCGGCGGCACGGGCAGCGGTAAATCCACCCTCGTACACCTTATCACCCGTTTTTATGACGCTACCGAGGGAGAGGTTTTGCTCAAGGGTGAAAGCATAAAGAACTGGAGCAAATCCGCTCTCAACAAAACCGTTTCAATCGTACCGCAGAAGGCGATGCTCTTTTCAGGCTCGGTAAAAAGCAATCTGCTTTACGGAAATAAGAACGCAACCGACGAAAGGCTTTACGAGGCTCTGCGTCTTGCTCAGGCAGAGGAATTTGTAAAAGAAAAGGGCGGTCTTGAAGCCGAAATCACTCAGGGCGGACGCAATCTCTCGGGCGGACAGAGGCAGAGGCTTACTATAGCCCGTGCCCTTGTCTCCGACGCAGATATAATCATCCTCGACGACAGCTCAAGCGCTCTTGACTTTGCAACTGATGCCGCTTTGAGAAGGGCTCTTAAAACACTTTCCGACAAAAAGACTATATTTATAGTAAGTCAGCGCACAAGCTCCGTTGCTCACGCAGACAAAATCCTCGTTCTTGATGACGGTACTCTTGCGGGCATCGGTACTCACGAAAGCCTGCTCGAGGGCTGTGAGGTTTACCGTGAAATCCACGATAGCCAGTTCAAAAAGGAGGTGCAGAGATGAAAAACAAGACTACCTTAAAAAAGGTTCTGCACCTGATAAAGCCCTACAGACTGCTCATTCTGGCAAGTATACTCTGCTCCCTTGTGAGCGTCTGTGCACAGCTTATAATCCCCTATTTCAGCGGCAATGCAATTGATTTTATGCTCGGGGCGGGCAAGGTAAGCTTTGAGGATATTCTTCGTATAATCGGCGTTATCGCCCTTATAACCGTCCTTGCCGCCTTTTCGCAGCACCTTACCGCCGTGTTCAACAACAAGGTGACCTACTGCGTGTGCAGAGATCTCAGAAACAGTCTCAGCAGTAAATTCAACATCCTACCCGTTTCCTACCTTGACAGTCACCCGAGCGGCGACCTTATAAGCCGTATGATAAGCGATGTTGACACCTTTGCCGACGGACTTCTGATGGGCTTTACCCAGCTTTTCAGCGGTGTTCTGACAATTGCCGCAACGCTTATTCTTATGCTTTCGCTTAACGGCTTCGTGGCGCTGACAGTGCTTCTGCTTACTCCCCTTTCAGTTTTTGTGGCCAAATTCATCACATCAAAAACCCACCGTTTTTTCACAGAGCAGGCGAAAATCAGAGGCGAGCAGACCGCACTTATAAACGAGCTTGTTGAGGGTCAGAATATTGTAAGCGCCTTCGGCATTGAGGACGAAACCCTCGGAAGCTTTGATGAAATCAATACAAGACTTGAGCGCACATCAATGCTTGCAACCTTTTTCTCAAGTCTTACAAACCCGAGCACCCGACTTGTAAACAACATTGTTTACGCCGCCGTTGCTCTTATCAGCTCACTTTTTGCGCTCCTCGGCACCGGAATTACAATAGGTCAGGTAAGCATATTCTTAAGCTATGCGGGACAGTATGCAAAGCCCTTCAACGAAATCAGCGGTGTTATAACCGAGCTTCAGAATGCGCTGACCTGTGCAAAGCGTGTTTTCGATCTTCTTGAAGAAGCAGACCGCCGACCCGATCCCGAAAATTCCGTTAATCCTGAAATTAAGGGAAGCGTTGAGCTTAAGGATGTAGCTTTTTCCTACTCCCCCGAAAAGGAGCTTATCACCGATCTTTCGCTTAAGGTTGAGCCGGGCAGGCGCGTTGCAATTGTCGGTCCTACGGGCTGCGGTAAAACTACGCTTATCAATCTGCTGATGAATTTCTACGATGTTGACAGCGGTGAAATTATAGTTGACGGTGAAAATATACAGAATATGACAAGGCGTGACCTTCGTTCAAGGTATGCTATGGTGCTCCAGGACACCTGGCTTTCGGGCGGCACGGTAAGAGATAATATTGCCTACGGCAAGCCTGAGGCAACAGACGATGAAATTATCGCGGCGGCAAAATCCGCTCACGCCCACTCTTTTATCAAGAGACTTCCCAAAGGCTACGACACAAGGATAACCGATGACAACCTTTCCACAGGACAGCG
Source organism: Acutalibacteraceae bacterium (assembly GCA_045658745.1). Classification (GTDB taxonomy): domain Bacteria; phylum Bacillota; class Clostridia; order Oscillospirales; family Acutalibacteraceae; genus UBA6857. The sequence continues at coordinate 17,260 of JAZOVO010000059.1, forward strand.
TCAGCTTATCTGCATTGCACGTGCAATGCTCTGTCTTCCGCCGATGCTGATTCTTGACGAGGCTACCTCCTCGATTGATACAAGAACTGAACTGAAGATTCAGGACGCCTTTGCAAAAATGATGAAGGGGCGCACAAGCTTTATTGTTGCTCACAGGCTTTCGACTATCAGAGAAGCGGATACTATACTTGTGATGAATGCCGGTAAGGTTATTGAGCAGGGAAATCACGGTGAGCTGATGGCGAAGAACGGATTTTATGCAAGGCTTTACAACAGTCAGTTTGAGGGATAAAGGAGTAAAGTTTTGGTCAAGCTTTTACAAAAGCTTGCGGGAGTCAAGAGGGCAGAGCCCTGTTGAAATGACACCCAATAAAACATTTTAATAACAAAAAGCAGGTGTTAAAATCAACACCTGCTTTATCTTTATATTTGTTTCATCGCTCGCCGCGGGGCGTTCTTTCTTGTAAGAAAGAACCAAAGAACTTTACTTGTTTTAATTAAAACAGACCTGTAATCTTACCCTCTGCATCAACATCAATTCTCTCTGCAGCAGGAACCTTCGGAAGTCCCGGCATTGTCATAATATCACCGGTAAGAGCAACAATAAATCCTGCGCCTGCGGAAACCTTGATGTTTCTTACAGTTACAATAAAGTCCTCAGGAGCGCCGAGCTTCTTCGGGTCGTCAGAAAAGCTGTACTGTGTCTTTGCAACACATACGGGAAGCTTGTCGCAGCCGATTTCCTGAAGCTTTTTAATCTGCTTCTGAGCCGCAGGAAGAATTGCAACATCCTTGCCGCCGTAAACCTTCTGTACTATGTCACGAAGCTTCTGCTCAATTGTATCCTCTGTGTTGTATGAGAAGGTGAAGCCTGTGCTGTCCTCTTCCTCACAAAGACGGACAACCTCTCTTGCAAGCTCCTCGCCGCCCTTGCCGCCTTCTGCCCATACGGTTGAAAGGCAAACATTTACGCCGAGCTCCTTACACTTTTCAATGATGAATTCAACTTCCTTGTCTGTATCTGTGGGGAAGCGGTTAACTGCAACAACACAGGGAAGCTTATATACATTCTTGATATTTGAAACATGACGGAGAAGGTTGGGGATACCTCTTTCGAGAGCCTCGAGGTTTTCCTCTGCAAGCTCCGTTTTAGCAAGACCGCCGTGCATCTTGAGAGCGCGGATAGTTGCAACCATTACAACTGCATCGGGGTTGAGTCCTGCCATACGGCACTTGATATCAAGGAACTTCTCTGCACCGAGGTCAGCACCGAAGCCAGCCTCAGTAATAGCGTAGTCGGCCATTTTCATTGCAGTTTTTGTTGCAATTACAGAGTTGCAGCCGTGAGCGATATTTGCAAAGGGACCGCCGTGAACAAAGGCGGGTGTTCCCTCAAGAGTCTGTACAAGATTAGGCTTGAGAGCATCCTTGAGAAGAGCAGTCATTGCGCCCTGAGCATTAAGCTGACCGCAGGTAACGGGCTCATCCTGATAGTTATAGCCGACGATAATTCTTGAAAGTCTTTCCTTAAGGTCGGTGATTGATGAAGCGAGACAAAGCACCGCCATAATTTCACTTGCAACGGTAATATCAAAGCCGACCCCACGGGGAGTACCGTTGAGCCTTCCGCCGAGGCCGTCGGTAATAAAGCGAAGCTGTCTGTCATTCATATCAAGGCAGCGCTTCCAGGTAATTCTTCTTACGTCAATGCCGAGGCTGTTGCCCTGCTGAATATGATTGTCAAGCATTGCGGCAAGGAGATTGTTTGCACTTGTGATTGCGTGGAAGTCACCCGTGAAATGAAGGTTGATATCCTCCATAGGTACAACCTGCGCATAACCGCCGCCTGCGGCACCGCCCTTAACACCGAAAACGGGTCCGAGTGAGGGCTCGCGGAGTGCAACGGCTACCTTTTTGCCGATACGGCTCATACCGTCTGCAAGACCGATTGTTGTAGTTGTTTTTCCCTCACCTGCAGCGGTAGGCGTGATAGCAGTAACAAGGATAAGCTTAGCATCCTTTTTATCCTTGCTGTCATTTAAAAGTGAAAGGTCGATTTTTGCCTTATAGTTACCGTACTGCTCAATGTACTTAAGGTCAACCTCCGCCTTTTTTGCAATTTCAGTAATGTGTCTCATTTCACACTGCTGAGCAATTTCAATGTCTGATAAATATGCCATGCTTTCTTCTCCTCCTGATTTTTAATATCTATATAAGTATACCTTAAACGTACACTTTAAGTCAATAGTTAAAACATAAAAGAGCTTGCAACAACAAAAACAAAAACACCGTCATAGAATTCACTATGACGGTGCAATTTTCACTTCCGCTCGCCGCGGAGGCATTACTTTTCTTGAAAGAAAAGTAATCAAAAGAACTTTACTTTTTTGCTTTTGTTCTGCGCGTAATACGGCTGACCGATTTTAGTCCTCGATGTACTTTTCGATTACCTTGATAGCGTCGCCGAGAGTTTCAATGTTGCCAACCTCGCGGTCGGGAATTTCAACATCAAATTCGTCCTCAATTGCAACTGCAATGTTGATAAGCTCAAGGGAGTTAAGACCGAGCTCACTTCTGATGTTGGTATCCTCTGTAAGTGTGTTGGGGTCGATGTCGACAAAGCGGCAGATTACTTCTCTTAATGTTTCAAGCATAGTATTAATTCTCCTTTAGTTTTTATGTTACGCCCTGCAATCAAACTGTTGCGGGCTTTGTGTATGTGTCAATAACCTTCTGTCTGATAACCTTGCGGGTTGAGTTCTTTTCGAACTCGTTGAAGGATACGTAAACGTTCTGCACCTTTCTGTAGGAGGGCTGACCCTTGTTGCTTTCGGCAACGTCTGCCTTTGTTTTTGCAATGATTTCATCATCGCTCATACCCTTGAGGAACTCTCTGTTTACATATATAGCTGCGGACATAATTGTCGTTTCCTTGCCTGTTGCGGAGATAATCTTCTCCTCGAAGGCAACAGTTTCAACCGCATAGGGAAGATGCTCCATAATGTTGCTTTCAACAGTTTCGGGGAAGATGTTCTCACCGTTAGGAAGAATGATAAGGAACTTCTTACGGCCTGTGATATAAAGCTCGCCGTCCTCGTCAAGTCTGCCGTAGTCACCGGTCTTGAACCAGCCGTCCTCGGAGAAGGATGCCTTTGTTGCTTCCTCATCCTTATAATAGCCCTTGGTAACATTGTCACCCTTAACCCAGATTTCACCGATACCCTCTTCGTCGGGATCTGCAATCTTGAAGGTTGCCTTGGGGAATGCCTTACCTGCTGAAAGGGGCTTTTCCTTACCGTTTTTATGAAGAGTGATTGTGGGTGAGCATTCGGTCATACCATAACCTGAAATAATTGTGAAGCCAAGCTCTGAAAGGAACTTGATATGGTCACCTCTTGCAGGGGCACCGCCGCAGCTCATTGTGGGGAACATACCGCCGAAGTTCTCCTTTACGCTTTTGAAAACTACGGGTCTTATATCAATTCCGACCTTGAGAAGCTTATTGCTGATTTTAATCATCTTGAGCATTATATCAAGCTTGCCTTTTTCCTCTGCCTTTGCACGGATACCGTTGTAGATACCCTCAAGAACAAGGGGAACAACTGCCATTGCGGTCGGTCTGAAGTCGTTGATATTGGGAAGAATGTTCTTAAGGCTGTCGTTAACGTAAATAATACCGTTCATATAGATAGCGGTAAGAACGCTGCAGGAAAGCTCGTAAACGTGATTCATAGGAAGAATTGACATTGTTGACTGCTCGGGTCCGAGGAATTCAAGAATACCCTCAACGTTTACTGCAAAGTTATAATGGCTGAGCATAACGCCCTTGTTTGTGCCGGTTGTACCTGAGGTGAATACGATTGCTGCAAGGTCATCAGGCTTAACCTCTGCATCAAGGAAGCGTCTGTCGCCCTCAGCAAGAAGCTTTTTACCCATTTCGCAAAGCTCATCGATTGTAAGGAACTTACCGCCTGCTGCCTTGCCGTTATGGGTCATATTGATTGCATATCTGCATCTTTCGTCATTTGCAAGATGAAGCTCTGCAGTTTCCTTGTAGGTTCTTGAGTGGAAAACCGCCTCTGCATCACCCTTTGAAATGAGCATACTGATATCCTTATCGGGAAGCTCCTTATCAATGGGAACTGCAACACCGCCGCCGCAGACAATTGCGAAGAAGGTTACAATCCAGTTGTAGCTGTTTTCGCTGACAATTGAAATGTGCTTACCGCCGAGTCCGAGCTCATAAAGAGCCGTACCGAGCTGTCTTACCTTATCGTGGAAATCCTTGACAGTGTAAACTGCATCCTGCTTCTTGATTTTTTCAACAACGGCAACTCTGTCGCCGAAGGCTTCGCTCCTTGTGAACATTTCCTTAATACTGGTAACCTCGCCCGAGTTATGAATTTTAGCTCTGAGCTTGGCAAGCTCCTTAAATTCTTTTTTACTGATTTCTACATGCATTTTTTATTCTCCTGTCTGTAATATCCGATTATTATTTTATCTGTGCGGTAAATCCTCGGTTTTATTTCACTTCAGATTGCTTTCGCACATATCAAGCAGCTCTTTTACTGTAATCTGAGGATTCTCGATACCCGCCATAACTACCTTGTATGCATTTTCGTGAAGGCGCTCAATCTGCTCCTTCTTTGAAAGCTTAATCCTGTACATATAGTTAAGGTTAATGCCCTTATCCTTGGGATCGGGTGAGCAGATTGCATAAAGAGGAGTGAAATATCTGCCAAGGTCATAGGTCTTGAACTCGAACCTGACACCGTAAGAATCAAGGTCAAGGGGAACGGGAATCCACGAGAACATCATACAGGCGGGGCCCTGGATGAGATTATAGTTGTACATTTCTCTTGAAAGGTCACGGGCTGTGATGTAAGGATAATCCATATGACGGTAAAGCTGAGTTCTTACCGATGTGTACTCACCGAGAGCCTCCTCAAAGGTAGCATCCTCTCCGATAATTGTACGCACCTGAATAGGCTGAACGGTACAACCGCTCATTCTCTTTTCCTTTACGGTGGCTCTCTTTGAGCAGGTAGCCATCATAAATACATCATTGGTTCTGTAATTGAGTGCTGAGCAATGGGTACGAAGACCGAGCATAAAGAGACTTTCGGGTGCGATTCCTCTTTCCTTACAGAAGGAGAATATTCTTTCGGCATCCTCTGTGCCTATGTGACCCGTAATAAGGCTGCACTTATCGAGAAGCGGATTGTAAGCAGCGGGAACACGAAGGTTAGGATTCTTTTTCTTTATTCTTGCCTTTTCAAGGAATTCGGGACCGTGAACACCTGCATAGAAGGGCTCACCGCCCTTTGCAAAATATTCGGTATACCACTTTTCGTGCTTGTCCCACTTTTTCTTCTCCTGAACGTTCTTAAGCTCCTTCTGAATATATTCCTCGTAGGAGTAAAGGGGTGCGGGAAGCTCCTCACCTTTAACAAGAGCCTTATAAACTCCGATGAGATCCATATAGAAAACCATAGAGCCGAGAGCATCCATATTAAGATGGCTTACATTGAAGTAAATACCGTTACCTGCATTTGCGGTTTTGTAGAAGTAAATTCTGAAATTAACGCCCTTATCAAAACGGACGGGAGTCTGTGCATCCTTTTCAAAAAAGGCCTGCTGCTCTTCAACAGAGCGGAAATACTTGCAGGGAACCTTGCTCATTTTAAATGAAGGCAGGAAATACTGCTTGATTGTTTTATCTACCTTAACAAAGCGCAGACGAAGACTGTCGTTACGTTCAAACTCGATATTGAGTGCCTTTGTCATAAGCTCAAAGTCAAGGTCCTTATCAACGGAAAAGGATGTCGGAATCTGTGAAATCTGCTTGCTGAAGGTGTACTTGAACATCAGATACATAGTTTCCTGAGAAGGGATAAGGTCATATAACTTATAAGGGAACTCTTTCTTCATATTAAGTCACTTCTTTCATTTTTAGTCTGGTTTGAAACAGAAAAATCTTATTTGTGGTGAAACACAATTTCCCATAATTATAGCCTTATTTATAATACCAAATAGGAACTTCAAAGTCAATAATATTTTAGGCAAAAGTTGTAACACAATGTACTGAATTAAATACGGTGACGCTATTTGTTAAGGTGAGGTTGTGGCTTTGTGAATAAACTGTTGAGAAAAAATATTTTTTCACCTTTGTCTGTAAAAAATGAACTGCAAATAATAAAAAGATGAGGGGCCCTGCCCCTCACCCCGCAAGCTTTTGTAAAAGCTTGACCAAAACTTTTCTTGTTTTTTTAAAGCACCTTTGACAAAAAGTCAATTGCTCTCGGACTCTGCGGATTTGTGAAGAACTCATCGGGAGTATTTTCCTCAACAAATACACCGCCGTCCATAAATACGATACGTGTGCCTACTTCTCTTGCAAAGCCCATTTCGTGGGTAACAACAACCATCGTCATACCCTCGGAAGCAAGCTGCTTCATAACGTCAAGCACCTCGCCTACCATTTCGGGGTCAAGGGCACTTGTGGGCTCGTCAAAAAGCATTACCTCGGGCTCCATACAAAGAGCGCGTACAATCGCAACTCTCTGCTTCTGACCGCCTGAAAGCTGATTGGGATATGCATCGGCTCTGTCGCCGAGCCCCACTCTTTCAAGAAGCTCGCGAGCCTTCCTTTCAGCCTCCTCCCTGCTCTTGCCTAAAAGCTTCATCGGAGCAAGGGTAAGGTTTTTAAGGATGGTCATATTCGGGAAAAGATTGAAGTGCTGGAATACCATTCCCATTTTCTGACGGTGCTTGTTGATATTGGCCTTAGGCGCAGTAATATCATTGCCGTCAAAGACTATTGAGCCTGCAGTAGGAATTTCAAGCAGGTTAAGGGAACGAAGAAAGGTTGACTTACCGCTGCCCGAGGGACCGATTATAACAACAACCTCACCCTCTCTGATTTCACAGTCGATACCGTCAAGAGCCTTTACGGTTGACTTGTTATAATGCTTTTTAAGTCCGCTGACCTTAATAAGAACATTATCGCTCACTCTTACGCAGCCTCCTTTCAAGCTTTCCTACAAGTGATGTAAGAATAAGCACCATTACAAGATAGATTATTGCAACTGCAATAAGGGGCATATAATAGGAGAAGGTACGGCCTGCAATAACATTACCCGCCTTTGTAAGGTCAATAATACCTACATAGCCTGCAACTGATGTTTCCTTGAGAAGAGCAATGAACTCGTTGCAGAGAGTGGGAAGCACAGCCTTGAACATCTGCGGAATAATAATATATCGCATGGTCTGAAGATAGTTGAAGCCTAGGCTTCGTCCCGCCTCAAACTGACCGCCGTCAATTGACATAATACCGCCGCGGAAAATTTCGGCAACATAAGCACCGGAATTGATACCGAAGGCGAAAATTGCAACGGGAACACCGTTTTTCGCATTGGCAAAAATGATGAAGTAGAAAATAAGAAGCTGAACTACAATAGGAGTACCTCTGAAAATAGTAAGGTAAACCTTACAGATTCCGTTTGCTGCTGCAAAAAGGTAATACTTAAAGCCCTTGTGCATAGCCATTGCTTCCTTATTTTTATCAAAAGAGGAACGTACAGCCGCAACAATAATACCGATTACAATACCGAAAACCAGTGCGCCTGCCGTAATTTTGAGCGTGTTTCCAAAGCCCTTGATTATATGCTGATAACGGTCGTCTTCGATGAAAACAAATGTGAACTCGTTTACAAATGCAATCCACATTGAGCCGATACGGCCTATTAACTGTTTAATCATAAGCTCTCGCTCCTTTCAATAATATTATTGACATAAATCACATAAAAAGGGCGGTCATTGGCCGCCCCTTTATTTTGCTTTGAGGTTTAATTATTCAGCAGGGATGTACTCGTTAACAACTGCCTGAACTGAACCGTCAGCGATGAGCTCCTTAAGAGCTACGTCTACCTTATCCTTAAGCTCTGTGTTGTTCTTTGCAAAGCAGATTGCATAGTCTTCAACTGTGTAAGAGGTGTCAAGGATCTTAAGGCCTTCGTTAGCTGCAACATAGCTCTTAGCGGGCTCGTTATCGATGATAACGCAATCAACCTTACCTGCGATGAGAGCCTGAACTGCTGCTGCACCGTTGTCATATCTTGTAACGAAATCCTCGCCGTAATCGCCTGTAGCGTAGATGTCACCGGTTGTTGTTGTCTGAACACCGATTCTCTTGCCTGTGATATCGTCGAGTGACTGGATAGCACCGTCTTCCTTAACGATAACTGACTGAACGCCTGTTGCATATGATGTTGAGAAGTCAACCTTTTCAAGTCTGTCCTCTGTAACAGTGAGACCTGCCATACCCATATCATACTTTCCTGACTGAACGCCGGGGATGATTGAGTCAAAAGCGATGTCAACAATCTCAAGCTCCATACCGAGCTTGTCTGCGATGAGAGCTGCAACCTCAGCGTCAATACCTACAACCTTGTCGCCCTGATAGTATTCATAGGGAGGGAATTCAGCATTTGTAGCCATGGTGAGAACTACCTTTGCATCACCGTCTGTTGCATTGCCGTCTGTTGCGTTACCGTCTGTTGCGTTGTTACCGCCGCAAGCTGCAAGTGCAAAGAGCATAATTGCTGCAAGAGCGATTGCTAAAAACTTTTTCATAATTTTTATCCTCCAAAAATTTAATGTGCGGATATTCTATCACCAACACCCGCCGTTGTCAACACTTTTCTGCAAAAAAATAAGCACTTTCTGAATATTTATAAAGAAAATACACATTTTATGCATAAAGCAAGCCTCCGGCAATACAACCGGAGGCTCATATGTATTATTTTGCAACAACGTCAAAATACTTTTTCAGGAAGTTATCAACAACCTGCCAGTATTCCTCGTGGAACCAATGAGAGGAAAGCGCGTGCTCGGCGCCCCTCACGATGTACTTTTCCTTTTCTGCCGCGCAGGCATTATAAACCGGATCAAGGTTATCTATAAGAACAAAGTCGTCCTTGTCTCCGTGGATGAAAAGAGTGGGGGTTTTTGACTTTTTAAGCTGCTTTATGCTTGATGCCTGACCGAAGAAGAAGCCGTTTACAAGCTTATTGACAAGACTTGCCTGAGGCATTACAAGCTTGGGAGGAAGATGGTACTTTCTCTTGCATCGGTCTGTGAAGATTTCCTTTACGCCCATAAAGCCGCAGTCCTCGATTGCGAGCACGACATTTTCGGGAAGCTTTTCGCCCGTTGTCATCATCGTTGTTGCGCCGCCCATTGAAACGCCGTGGATGATAATTTTTGATCTGGGATTGTGCTTGACGATATTTTCAATCCAGTCAACAACATCAAATCTGTCAAGCCAGCCCATTGTAACGAATTTATGCTCACTGTTATTGTGTCCGCGCAGGTCTGGGATAAGCACATTGAAGCCTCTTCTGTAAAACTCCATTGCATAGCTTGACATTTCGCGGTTAACGTTTGTCCATCCGTGAAGGCAGACCACCCATGTATTGTTGTTTACGGGATTAAGAAATTCAACAGCATGAATATTCTTACCCTTTCTGTTTTTGATTATTACTTCCTGATGGTATGTACTGTCGAACCATTTATAGCCCGCAATAAGGTTTTCGTTATCGGCATTTCTTTCAAAAAGGCTGTCCTTACAGGGTACTGTGGGATCCTTTCTCTTTTTGTTGCCAAGAGCAATAAAAAAGAAAAGCACACCGAGACCGAAATAAAGAACGAGAATAACTCCGATAATAACGGCGACAACGGTAAGCGCTACCTGAGTTTCATATGACATTGAAATCAACCTTTCAATTTTAATATGGAAATATTATACACCTGCCGCAGACGAATTGTAAACGGCTTTTTGAAAAAAAGTAAAAATTTAGTGATATTTACGATAAAAAAACTCTTTACTTTTTCGATTTAGTGTGTTAAAATGTGAAAGGAGAAAACGGCACGGGATTATGCCCGCTGCCCCGAAAAAGGAGAAAACACTATGCCCGAAAGAAAAAACGAAAAAATCAACGCTAACATACAGTATCTTTACGAAACCATTTTAAAGGTTGAAACCCTCGAGGAATGTGAAGCACTTTTTGACGACCTTTGCACAAAGACGGAGCTTGCTTCAATTTCGCAGCGCCTTGTTGTTGCAAAAATGCTCAGCGAGAAAAAGGTTTACAGCGATATTGTTGCTCAGACCGGCGCAAGCACGGCAACAATCAGCCGAGTAAACCGTTCACTTGCCTTCGGTGCGGGCGGATACGATAAAATCTTTTCAAAGGAAAGTAAATGAGGCGTTGATATGGCAGGCTACGGCGATTTTTCATACTATTATGATATGCTGACCGAAAATGTTGACTACGAAAAGAGATGCGACTACATCTGTGATCTCCTTGCTGAAAACGGTATCGGCAAGGGGATTTTGCTTGACCTTGCCTGCGGCACGGGAAGTCTGAGCGTCCTTCTTAGTCAGCGCGGCTTTGATGTTATCGGCACAGATGCCTCCGAGGATATGCTCACAAAGGCGCAGGAAAAGAAATATGACGCGGCACCCGATGCTATTTTCCTTTGCCAGAAAATGGAGGAGCTTGACCTCTTCGGAACAATCAATGCGGCGGTCTGCACCCTCGACAGCATCAACCACGTTACCGACGAAAGCAAGGTAAAGGAAATCTTCCGCAGGGTGAGCCTTTTTATGGAGGACGGCGGCATCTTCATTTTCGACGTCAACACACCCTTCAAGCACAGAAGCATTCTTGCAGACAACACCTTCGTTTACGATATGGACGAGGTTTACTGCGTATGGCAGAACAGCACCGACGAGAACCTGCTCACAACCGTCAGCCTTGATATTTTCGAATACGACGAGGAAAGCGACAGCTATATCCGCTACGGTGAGGAGTTTTCCGAAAGAGGCTACGAGCCCGATTTGCTCAGAAGCTTTGCCGAGGAATTCCGCTTCGAGGTTATGGGCATTTATGACGAGCTTACAAAGGAGCCTCTCAGGGAAGATTCACAAAGAGCCGTTTTTGTACTTAAGAAGCACGGAACACAGTAAAGCCTTCGGCATCAGAATCACAGATTGAACCCTATACTATAATATATAAGCAAAAAACGAGGTAAAATTATGGGCAAATTAGTAAGATGTATTTCACAGGACGGCACGATTATTGCGATGGCCGTTGACTCAACGGATATTGTAAACCGCGCCGAGGAAATTCACAAAACCTCCGCCGTTTGTACAGCGGCTCTCGGCAGACTCCTTACTGCCGCTTCACTTATGGGAAGCTCACTCAAGGGCAAGGACGACAGCGTTACCGTACGAATGAGAGGCGACGGTCCTGCCGGTACTGTTATGGCGGTTTCCGACAGCGACGGTAACGTACGCGGCTATGTTCAGCAGAGTGTTGTTGAAATCCCTCTCAACGAAAAGGGTAAGCTTGACGTTTCGGGCGCTATCGGCAAAAACGGCTTCCTTACCGTTATCAAGGACCTCGGTATGAAGGAGCCCTATGTAGGTCAGGTGCCGATTATCAGCGGCGAAATTGCAGAAGATATCACCGCCTACTATTCAACAAGTGAACAGACACCGACAGTCTGTGCTCTCGGTGTGCTTGTAAACCCCGACCTTACCGTAAAGGCAGCGGGCGGACTTATCATTCAGCTTCTTCCCACAGCTCTTGACGATACAATCGACAAGGTTGAGGAATGCATCAAGGACCTTAAGCCTATCTCCTCACTTATAGCAAGCGGTATGACTCCCGAGGAAATCTGCCGTCACGCGCTCAGGCTCTTCGACCTCGACATTCTCGACTCAGCCGAGCCCGGATACAAGTGCTACTGCTCAAAGGAAAGAGTTGAGGCAGCGCTCATCAGCACAGGCGTTGAGGAGCTCACCGAAATGAGCAAGGAGGAAAAAACCGAGGTATCCTGTCAGTTCTGCGATATAAAATACACCTTTACGGGCAAGGATATTGAAAAGCTCATAAAGAGAGCAACAAAATAACAGTATTACTCCCCCGCCTTCGGGCGGGATTTTCTTCTGATTTCATTCCCGAAAACTTTTTTGAAAAAAAACCGAAAAAACTTTCAAAAAAGTGTTGACAAAATCAAATCAATAGTGTATAGTATACAAGTCGTCGCGATAGTGACGGCAAGATGTGGGAGCATAGCTCAGCTGGGAGAGCATCTGCCTTACAAGCAGAGGGTCACAGGTTCGAGCCCTGTTGTTCCCACCATATGGCCCGGTAGTTCAGTTGGTTAGAACGCTAGCCTGTCACGCTAGAGGTCGACGGTTCGAGCCCGTTCCGGGTCGCCATAAAGAGGATAAAATCCTCATATGCCTCTGTAGCTCAGTTGGTAGAGCAACGGACTGAAAATCCGTGTGTCGTTGGTTCGATTCCGACCGGAGGCACCAAAAATGCGGATGTAGCTCATCTGGTAGAGCGCCACCTTGCCAAGGTGGAGGTAGCGAGTTCGAGCCTCGTCATCCGCTCCAGTTAAAGACCATCGCAAATGCGGTGGTTTTTCTTTGAAATGCCACAGGAAAAATGAGAAAAAGCTATTGATTTTTCCCCTACCCTGTTGTATAATAAATCACGCAAAAAGCAAAATAATTTTATGGAGAGTTGTCCGAGCTGGTCGAAGGAGCACGATTGGAAATCGTGTAAGTCGCTAAAACGGCTTCGAGGGTTCGAATCCCTTGCTCTCCGCCAAAAAATGACAATCTTCGACAGAAGGTTGTCTTTTTTTATCCAATCCGAAGGATTGGTATGTAATCGCTGTAGGCGTATGTTATCACCTTGGTGTATTACTCATTCGGATTGATTACATGCCTTTCTACGAAAGGATTATATGCAAGACTTCGCCTTGTCTGTGTGCCTTGGTAGGATGAGATCAAGAACAAGTTCTGTATTGCTTGCATTTTTATAGTGTCTGTGATACAATTGC
>JAZOVO010000060.1:0-16395 GCA_045658745.1 Acutalibacteraceae bacterium
ATCATATTCGTCTGTAATTACTCTCGCTACTTCTTTCCATTCATCTGGAACCATATCCAATTCTTGCCCTTTATACTTATAAATTCCCCATGCAATATCTTGAAGAACCTCTGGCTGTTTCATAAAATATGATTCTACAGAGTAAACTACTTGTGCAGGGCAATCAAATGGAGGAAATCTCTTAAATAAAATAGTATTTGCTTGAACAATATGGGCATAAACAATTTCACCACATTGAAGGAGTAAAGATTTTTTCGAATATATTTCTGACATTGGGTCACTTGAATCAAGCCACGATGGACGATTCAATTTTATGTCCCCTAATGGTGCATTTTTATAATTTTCTCGCATCTGAAGCAATTCCTTATATAAGTCGAGTTCTAACACAAACAACCACTCCTTTACTATTTTCTTGACAGCAGACACACCGTCTCAACATGATTTGTATGCGGGAACATATCCACGGGCTGAATTTTCTTCACCCTGTAGCCGTTTTTGCAAAGGAAGGTAAGATCCCTTGCCTGAGTTTCCACATTGCATGAAATATAAACCACCTTTTCGGGAGCAAGTGTGACAAGGCTTTTTAAAAAGTTAAGGTCACTGCCTGCCCTCGGCGGGTCCATAAACACAAGGTCAAATTTTTCCTTTGCCCTTGCGGCTTCTACCATAAACTTACCCGCATCGGCGGCAAAAAATCGGATATTTTCCGTGTTGTTGAGCTTCGCATTCACCTTTGCATCACGGACTGCCTGCTCATTGAGTTCAACACCGATAACCTCTTTTGCCTTGTCCGAGGCAACAATACCGATTGTACCCGTGCCGCAATAGGCATCAAGCACCCTTTCCTTGCCCGTAAGACCTGCAAAATCAACTGCAAGACCGTAAAGTACCTCGGTCTGGGTCGGATTTATCTGATAAAAGGACTTTGCAGAAATGCGGAAACGCTTACCGCAGAGGATATCCTCAATATAACCGTCGCCGTAAAGCACCACTTCCCTTTCACCGAGAACAAGGCTTGTTTTGGCTCCGTTGATATTGTGGATAACGGTAGTAATTTCCTCGTGCTTTGAAAGAAGCTCCTTTACAAATTCGTCCTTTTTGGGGAACAGGGGTGTGCCCGAAACAAGCACAACCATTGTCTGTCCCGTATGAAAGCTCCTTTTTACAAGGACGTGACGCAAAAAGCCCTTGCCCGTATCCTCGTTGTAGGAGGTGAGTTTATACTTGGGGAGCATCTTTCTGACAGTAACAATAATACTGTCAGAAAGCTTATCCTCTAAAAGGCACTCGTCAACGGGAATGATATTATGTGTCGATGACTGATAAACACCTGAAATAATCCTGCCGTTTCTGTAGCCGAAGGCGGCCTGCACCTTGTTGCGGTAGTGCACGGGGTTTTCCATTCCGATGATTTCCTCAACGTGGCCAAAGCGTCCGAGGTTTTTGATTGCCTTGACCTGCTTGAAGGAAAGCTGCTCTTCATAGGTCATATTCTGAAGCTGACAGCCGCCGCACTTTTTATAAAGCGTACAGCCGTTACCCTTGCCGACTTTTTTTGACGGCAAGGGTGCTGATTTTTTATTAGGGTTTTTACTGTTTTTTCTGTTTTCTGCCATAGCTTATAATTTTACACCTGAATATTTTTTTACAAGGCGCTTGACCGTACATCTCAGGCAGATAAGCGTTGCAATTGCACAAAAAGCAGCAACGGGCTCACCGTAGGTTTTTTTCATAAATTCAACGACCTTTCTGTTTTTTATCCTTAGATTTTTTATTGAGGAATAATGCTGAAGCCGTAGCTGTAATCATTCATTGCGAAAATCTTATGCTCCTCAAGGGGATGTGAACCCCAGCTATCATAGCCGCCTATACCCATCTGACGGAGAACAAGCCTTACATAAAGGGTATCGCCCTCGGGAAGGTTGTGCTTGTGTGCGGCTTCCTCAAGCATATATGCGGTGTAAGGTGAAACGTTAAACTCAATTTCTCTGTCGGCTTCAAAGGAGATTCTGCCGTCACCCTTGAGCGTTGCTTTTCTTACGCCTGTTCTTTCGCCGTATTCCTGAGGCTTCTGATAATTTGTGTAAAGGTCATCGATTTTAACCTTGTAAAGTCCGATATCAGCGCCTGTGTTACGGTCAATGTAGTTTTCGTGAGGACCTCTGCCGAGATATTCAAGGTCAGTGTAGGCATCTCTTTCAAGGGGAAGTATCATTGAAAGCTCAGGCACCTCGGGAAGTCCCTCGGGAATGCTTATCTGATAATCAATATGGATACCCTTGCTTGTGATTGTGTAAACAAGCTTGCCCCTGCACTCGGGGAGTGTGGGCACAGAGAAGTCAACATTAACCTTAACCTCATTGCCCTCGTTTTCAACGGACTGAATGCCCATCCATGAATACTGACCCGCCTTGCGCCACATTCCGCAGCGCACCTCCTGACGGTTACCTCTGTCGTTATCCGTAAGTGCACGCCAGAAGTTAATCTTAAGGTCGCCCTTCATAAGCTCCTTACCGCCCTTGTTGATTGAATAAAGAGCGCCGTTTCTTCTTGAAAAGCTTACTGTAAGGTCACCGCCCGAAACAATAACCGAGCCGTAATTTGTTTTAACTGTCATTTCCTTACCGCAAAGGTCGGTCTTTTTATTCTGAAACTCATTGACAACAAACTGAGCCCTCGCAACCTTGTGTCCCGTTTTTGCCCAGAGTGTATTTTCCTTAAGCTCATAGAAGAGATTAAGATACCACTCACCGTCGGGGATATTTTCAATTACAAGGTTAACCGCTTTTGCTTCACCGGGAGCAATGTCGGTGATAAGGTCACCGCTGTCCATCACTCTGTTTTCGCTTATAACCTGCCAATGGAGATTATATTCATTGAGATTTGTGAAAAGGAAATCATTCTGAATTTCAATAACACCCTTTTCAGCGTCAAGAGCCCTGAAGCGTACATTCTGATAAAGGCGCTTGATTTCCTTTATGGCGGGAGTAAGCTCTCTGTCAGCAAACACAAGTCCGTTTGCACAGAAGGTGCCGTCGTGGGTAAACTCTCCGCTTTCACCGCCGTAGGCAATGAAGCTTGTACCGTCCTCAAGGGTTTTTCTTACGCCCTGATCAACAAAGTCCCAGACAAATACGCCAAAGAATGACGGATACTTGTCCATAAGCTCCATATATCTGTAGTTGCCGCCGACGGAGTTACCCATAGCGTGGGAGAATTCGCAGAGCATCCACGGCTTTTCGGGGTGCTCATTCATATCCCTTTCAAGATCCCAGGGCTTCGGATACATCTGTGAATAAATATCGGTCACGTGCTTGTCAAAATCAAAATGTGCCTTGTCCCATATTGATTCATAATGCACGGGACGGGAAGGGTCAATTTTATTTAAGTAATCGTGCATCTTAAGGAAGTTTTCACCGCCGCTGCACTCGTTACCGAGAGACCAGATGATAACACTCGGATGATTTTTGTCACGCTGATAAAGGGACTCTATTCTGTCCATACAGGAGGGTGTCCACATTTCCATACCGTCGGGCATAAGGGGTGTTTTCTCACCCATAAAGCGCGTGCCGTGGCTTTCAAGGTTGTTTTCGTCAATTACGTAAAGACCGTACTCGTCACAAAGCTGATACCAGAGGGGCTGATTGGGATAATGTGAGGTGCGCACAGCATTGATGTTGTGCTTTTTCATTATGAGGATATCCTCAATCATCTGCTCTTTTGAAATCACACGGCCCGTATCGCAGGAGAACTCATGACGGTTCGTGCCCTTGAGAAGAAGACGCTTGCCGTTATAGTAAAGAACGCTGTCCTTGATTTCGATGTGTCTGAAGCCGGTTTTACAGCTTGTGTATTCAACGGCGTTTCCGCCCTTGTCGCGAAGGAGAATTACAACATTGTAAAGGCAGGGCTTTTCCGCGCTCCAAAGCTCAATAAAGGGAATTGCCGCCGAAAGGGAGATTTTTCCGCCCTTTTCAGCCGTTTCCGTATCCGTTGCAACAACAATGCCGTCGCCGTCATAGACTGTCATTTCCACCTCGGCGTAAGCGTCCTCATCACCGAGCTCAACGTCAAGGTGAATGTCACCCGTTTTGTAGTTTTTTATATCGGGAAGGGCTCTGAGAGTAAAGTCCTTTATGTACTGCTTATTTGTCGTATAAAGGTAAACCTCTCTGAAAATACCCGAAAGGCGGAAGAAGTCCTGATCCTCAAGCCAGCTTCCCGTGCACCAGCGGTAAACCTCAACGCTTATATTATTCTCTCCCTCGGTGAGGTATTCGGTTATATCAAACTCGCTTCTGCGGAATGTGCCCTCACCGTAGCCGCAGCGCACACCGTTGACATAAAGGTAAAAGGCAGACTCAACGCCCTCAAAAACGAGTACAATTCTGTCCTTTTTAAAGCCCTTGGGCAGGGTGAATTTTTTAATGTAGCAGCCTACGGGGTTATAGTCCGTAGGTGCCTCGGGAGCCTCGGGCTCCTGAATTCTCTCCCAGGGGTACTGTGTGTTGGCATAAATAGGATAGTCATAGCCCTGCATCTGCCACGATGAGGGCACGGGAATCTCATCCCACTCACTACTGTCAAAATCAACATCAGAGAAGGAAAGAATTTTTTCACGGTAGGAATCAAAAAGTCTGAATTTCCACTTACCGCAAAGGTCAAAATATCTTTCGCTTTTTTCCTTTTCTCCCTTTTTCGCTGTGTCAAGGCTGTCAAAGGGCATAAAGGTTGCCCTTGAAACAAGGCGGTTTATTCCCGTTACAGTCGCATCATTCTGCCACTCGTTAAAGCCGTCAATTTTAATGCTCATATGTTTTCTCCTGTTATCTGTAAATAGTAAGTGCTTTTATTTGATATTGACCTTGTGCTCGATAATATACGCCGTGCAGACAAGAAGCGCAAGTGCAACAAGTCCCGTGAAAAGCGTACCGCCTACACCGTAGGAGATAATTGCACCCTCAACGGCACCCATGGGCTCAAGGTCAAAAAATGCTTTTTCGTTTGTCACAAAGAATGTGACGGGGGCCTTTTCCGTAAGGAAGTTATTGATTTTAGAAATAACAATCATTACCGCAAAAAATGTTAGTCCGCCGAAAAGCTTGGGATGTGACTGAAAGGCTCTTGTGTTTGCAACCGTAACCGCAAAGTAAATATATCCCACATAGGTGAGAATTTTTGCAAGAACAATTGCACCGAAAACAACAAGCACCTCCGCCACAACAAAGCCCGAGGGCAGCAGCTCTAAAAGTCCCGAGTCGGTGAAAAGGATTTTCACCATATCAAAGCTCGCCTGGGTCTGCTCCTTGACATAAAAGAAAATAGAAACCCATGTAAGCGCCATAATGAGAAAGCCGATGATTATCCAGAAAAATGAAACGAGCACCTTTGAGGCAAGCAGCTCACTTGATTTTACGGGAAGAGTAAGAGTCAGATAGCCCTGACGTGAATAGAGGGTATCGTAAAAATTCTTGATTACGGAAACAAGGGTGACAATAACCGTTGCAAAGCCCGTAATGTAAATTGCAAAGCAGCTTACGGCACCGAGAGCCGCAGATTCGGTTATCAGCGACAGTGCCATTACAAGCATGGCGGCAACGGCGGCAAGATAAATTACAAGGTTATATCTTGCGCTATGCCTGATTTCGTGCTTCAGAAGCTTACCAAACATAAGCGAACACCTCCTTGAAAATATCCTCAACACTTTTGCCCGTTTCTCTTATTTCCTCGATGGGCATATTTACAACAAGGCTTCCGTTGTTGATCATAAGCACACGGTTGAACACTCTTTCAACGTCGTTTACAAGATGGGTTGAAAGGAGCATTGTTGCATCCTTTGAATAATTTTCAAGAATAAAGTCAAGGATTGCACTTCTTGAAGCGGGGTCAAGACCGCCGAGAGGCTCATCAAGAATATATACCTTTGCCCTGCGGCAGATTACAAGAATAAGGTTGACCTTTTCCTGCTGACCCTTTGACATAGTCTTGAGACGCTGATTCATATCAACACCGAAGCGCTGCATCATATCAATCGCCTTTTCTCTGTCAAAGTCCTTGTAAAAATCGGCAAAATAATTTATCGCATCCACAGGCTTCATCCAGTCGGGAAGATAGGATTTATCGGGAAGAAAGGCAACAATCTCCTTTGTGTGGACACCGGGTGCCGCACCGTCAATTGTAACCGTGCCCTTATGGTCCTTGATAAGACCTGTAAGGATTTTTATAAGCGTTGTCTTACCCGAGCCGTTAGGTCCGAGAAGACCGACAATCTCCCCCGCCTTAAGGTCAAAGGAAATTCCGTCAAGAACGGTCTTTTTGCCGTAAGATTTAAAAAGATATTCTACTTTTACTGTTTCGTTCAAAGGGACACACCTTCTTTTTTTTATTTTTTACGCTCTGTAACGAAGCTTGTAACCGCACCCCACAGAAGTCTCAGAAAAACAATTGCCACGGGATTTAAAAATACGGGCATTTTCAGAACGGGTGAAAGCACAAGAAGAATGAAGCCTAAAAGCTGACCGAGAAGCATCATTGTAAGAATGAAGCGGTCGCAGGCATTTGAATTGTAGCAGCCCATAATCAGGTGCATTATGCTGCGCTTTTTCCTTGAGCAGATAAGTCCTGCAGAGCTCTGATTTTCAAGGCTGTTGTATTTTTCCATAACGGCGCTTGCCCTTGAGGAAAGCACCTTTACTGCGGACGGGTCAAGAGAGAACTTCGCCGCAACAATTTCCTCATCGAGGAAGGCCTCCTTTGAGGAAAGCATAATCACAAGACCCGTTTTATTGAAGTCACGTGAATATTTTCTGAGAGATGAAAGCACCTTGTAATTAACAAGGAAGGTTGCGGTAATTTCACCGTCAATGACTACATACATCACGTATCTGCCCTTACCGTAGGACTTTTCCTGCTCCTTTGAGGGTACGCTGATTGAATGGTTCAGAAGCATCTGTCTGTTACCGACAAGAATTTTTCTGTCAAGCACCCAGGCTGAATAGCCCTGACGCTCCTCATAAAGAAGGTTTTCCACGGGTGGAAGAGTTATATTCATCTGCTCGAGGAATTCATCAAAGCAGGGAGCAAGCACAGAGCCCGCCTCTCTTAAAAGCAGGGCGGCGAAAACCGCACTGTCGGTCTGTGCAATCTGCGAAACGGCAGACTTACGGAAGCGCGAAACCTCACCTGCAAAAACATCCCTCGCATCAAGCACAAAGCCGTCCGAGGAGCTTATATGCTCAAGAGCCTCTCTGCCGGAAATGCAGGCGCCCTGCTTAAGCATTTCCTTACCGTTACGGAAGAAGAAAATGCGGCTGAGCGGGTCATACATTACGGGAAGAAGCATACATACCGTTGCAGTAAGGGCGGAAATGAAGCTCAGTCCCGAAAGCTCTGTCACAAAGCAGATAAGACCTACAACAAGCGAGGCAAGAAGCACAAAGCTCATTGAGAAAATATAATATTTATTTTCCTTTATACCTTCGGTTTCAGGCTCATCGAGACTTGTGTCGAGGTAAGCATCGGCACAGTAGAAGATATCGGATTTGTCGTCCTTGCTCATATTCTTCGCAAAGGAAGCGGCATCATTTTTAACGGGAATGCGCTGTAAAATCGAAAGACTCTTGCTTTTAAGCGCCATTGAAACATAGCGGCTTCTGCCCATAAGCCTGAAATAATCCGAGCACACCCTTACAAAGCAGGCAAAAACAACACAGATTGTATATGCGCTGCCCGTCTGCTCAAGACCGAGGAGGGCAAGATTGTGAATAAGCACAAAAAAGCTCATCACCGCAAGAGCCGTATCCGAAACTGCGGAAAGACTTTTTATGGCATTGAAGCTTTTTATAAATGCAGGGAAGCACATTGCGCAGGCGACAAGCGAAATCAGCAGGCTCGCGTAGCCGTAAAATCCGAAGCCTCTGAAAAACAGAGTAAGAATAAGGCTTAGCGCAAAAAGCGCACCGTAAATTATCATAGCCTTTCTGTTTTTCTCAATCTCGGCGCTGAGCTTCACCTTAAGCTCCTCACCCTTGAGGATGCCCTGCTGCTCTCTTTCCTTTCTGAGCTGAAGCTTGTCATTTTTTTCCTTTGCACCCTCGCTTTTATCAATACACGCCTTTTCAACTGCGTCAAAAATATCCTCACCCTTATCGGGCTTTACCGAGTCAGCGAGACCCTTGCCTCCCTTACCCGTAGGAGCAGCCTCTAAAATTGCCCTGTCCTCTCTGTCCTTTGAGAGAACACGGAAATTCTGCATAAAGCTCTTTCTGTTTTTATCCTGAGGAGCCTTTTTCTTTTTCTGACGAAGATTGAAATAACGGGTGTTACCGAGAGTGTCGCTGAGAGCCTTTTTATCCTCTGCCTCAGAAGGCTTTGCGGACTGCTCCTCAGCCCTTTCAACCTCTTTTTTTGAAAAGGCTACTGTTTTTCCGAGTTCCTCCTCAGATACAGGCTTTTCATCCTTCACCTTTACGGTCAGAGTATTGAAAAATTCATCGGAGTTAAATTCAGGAACGGCATAGAGCTCCTCATCGGGAATGCGGATAGTCTGTGTTGCCGCTTCGGATGGCTTCTTCACAGCGGGAGTATAAGCCTTTACATCCTCTTCCTCGTCGCTGAAGGCGGCGGCAAATTCCAGCTTCTGTGTTTCTGTTATGTCGCGCTTATGCTTTTTCTTTTCCGGGTCACCTTTATAGTTATGAAAATAATCCTTATCGGGAAGATGTCTTTCTTTATTGTTGTCTGACATGAGCTTTCAGATCCTTTCAGGTTTAATAAGGGGAATGCTCGTTTTTTATCAAAATTATTTTGCCTTGATGCCTAGACGCTGCCTTGCAACCTCGTACATCAGCACGCTTGCGGCAACGGAGGCGTTAAGTGAGGTGATTTTTCCTCTCATGGGAAGCGACACAACAAAGTCGCTTTTTTCCTTGACAAGGCGGCTTACGCCCTTGCCCTCAGAGCCGACAACAAGGGCAACGCTGCCGCTGAAATCGGTCTCGCACCAGTTTTTGCCGTCCATATCCGCCGTATATACCCAGAAGCCCTGCTTCTTGAGGTCATCAAGGGTTGCGGCAATATTTGCCACCCTTGCAACAGGTACATATTCAACTGCACCTGCGGAGGCCTTGCCTACCGCCCAGGTAAGAGAAGCATTTCTTCTTTTGGGAATGATTATTCCGTGAGCACCCGTTGTCTCTGCGGTACGGATAATCGCGCCGAGGTTGTGAGGATCCTCAAGCTCATCGCAAAGAATGATGAAGGGGTCCTCTCCCCTTTCCCTGGCGAGATTCAGCATATCCTCAACGGTAGCGTATTCGTGTACGGCTGCCCAGGCAGCAACACCCTGATGATTACCCTGACCGCAGAGGAAGTCGAGCTTCTTTTTATCTACTTCCTTGATTACAATTTCCTTTTCACGGCACTCGGCAATTATTCTGCCCACAGAGCCGTTTCTTTCTCCGCGCAGAACAAGAAGAGTATCAATTGCACGGTCATTGCGAAGCGCCTCACTCACCGCGTTTCTGCCGATGATTAGATCCTGATTGCGCTCCTCCTTTTCGGGAGCATCCTCTCTTTTTTTATTTTTATCAAAGCCGTCCCTGCGGCCCTTCTTTCTTTCCATTTGTCTTCCTCCGTATTTATATAAAAATAAGCATAATAACTCAATTTAAGTTAACTTAGATTATAACATACTGATTATCAAATTTATTTCCGTTTTAGCATTATAGCATCCTCTGAGGCATAAAGGAATATATTTTTTTGCTATACTATATAATGTCCGCCAGAAATCACCCTTAACTATTGCACTTTTGCGATGATTTGTATATAATAAGTAACCGATAACTTACACAAGGAGTTTTTACATTGATTTTTAAAAAGAAGTTTGAAAACAGCGGTACCTATGAGTACCTTATCGTCGGCCTCGGTAACCCGGGCAGACAATATGAATCGACCCGCCACAATGCAGGCTTTATCTGCCTTGATTTATTCGCAGAAAAGCAGGGCTTTAAAATTGACCGTCTCAAATTCAAGTCACTTATGGGTGAGGGCAGAATCAAGGGACACCGCTGCCTTTTTCTCAAGCCTCAGACCTTTATGAATTTAAGCGGTGAGGCTGTACGCGATGCGGCAGAGTTTTATAAAATCAAGCCCGAAAATATTATTGTCATTTACGACGATATCAGCCTTGAGCCCGGTAAGGTGAGAATCCGCCGAAAGGGCTCTGACGGCGGTCACAACGGTATGAAGAATATCATTTATCATATGAAGAGTGATGCTATCCCCCGTATAAAGGTAGGTGTCGGCGCAAAGCCCAACCCCGAATATGACCTTGCAGACTGGGTGCTTTCACGCTTTTCAAAGGAAGAGGCAGAAAAAATAAAGGCCGCCGCAGAAAAGACTGCAACGGCACTTGAGCTTATGGTTGAGGGCGACATTGACGCCGCTATGAGTAAGGTAAATTCGTAAAAAAGCAAGGTTCTTTTGGTTACTTTTCTTCCAAGAAAAGTAACGCCCCGCGGCGAGCGAAAAAAATTGAGGAGACCTCTCGGTCTCCTCTTAATTTTTGCAATTATGCGTTTGCGTCTGCATCGCCTTCTGCGTCTTCTGCATCCTTCTGGGGGAAGATATCCTCGAAGAACTTCTTGATGATAGCAAGAACCTGCTTAATTGTTTCAAATACTTTTTCTAATGCGGGCATAATAGTACCTCCTATTAAATACTTTTTTCGGTTTTACCGTAGATAAATAATAACAGAATTTTTATTTTTTGTCAACAGAAATAATATTTATAATAATTTCTAACCAAAATTATAAGATTTCGCAACATTGATGTAATTTTTCTGAACAAATTTGTTACAAAATCTTACACCCTGTACTTTTGCGAAAATTCCTCATACTTGTTGACGTAGTCATTTTCGCCCTTGCGTACCTTTTTAAGATACTTATGAATTGAAACGTCGTGAGACCTGTTCATTTCAAGCACAATACCTGCAATGTTTGAGCAATGGTCCGAAATACGCTCAAAGTTTCTCAGAAGGTCGCTGAGCACAAAGCCGAGCTCAACCGTACACTCGCCCTTCTGAAGGCGCTTGATGTGACGGGCCTTGAGCACATCCTGAAGGTCGTCAACAACCTGCTCGAGAGGCTCAACAAGCTTTGCCTTTTCAAGGTCATTTTCTGTGAACGCCGCATAGGAAAGGTCAACAATTTCTTCAACCGCACCGATAATCTGGCCGAGCTCCTGCTTACATTCATCGGAAAACTCAAGCTTCTTTTCGTCAATCTCCTGAGCGGATTCAAGCACGTTAAGCGCGTGGTCGGCAATTCTTTCAATATCACCGATAACGTGAAGAAGAGTTGATGCCTGCTCGGTGTCCTCGTCGGTCATTTCAAGAGCTGAAACCTTTACAAGATAGGTGCCGAGCTTGTCCTCGTACTTATCGGTTTTCTTCTCAGCCGCAATAACCTTTTCGCCGAGCTTCTCGTCATACCTTCCGATCATTGAAATAGCATTCTTGACACCCTCTACCGCAATTTCTGCCATTGAAAGGGTTACGCTGCGGCAGCGATCAACAGCAACGGCAGGAGTTGCAAGAAGTCTTTCGTCGAGCATTTCATACTTTTCTTTTTCGTCAGTATCTCTGATGCTGAGAGTTGCCATCTTCTCGAGAACACCAAGCATAGGTGACCACATAAGTACACAGAATACCTTATATGCAGTATTTACGATAGCGATACCAACCTCATTGGCGGTGCTGTTAAAGAAGTCAAACTTGAATATTGCATTTGCTCCGTAGAAAAGAGCAAGAGCAGCAATAGTGCCGAAAATGTTGAAATAAAGGTGTACAAGAGTAGCACGCTTTGCATTCTTGTTTGCACCGATAGATGAAAGAACAGCAGTGATACAGGTACCGATAGCCATACCCATAACAACGGGAATTGCTGTACCGAAGGTAACAACACCGGTAGTTGAGATTGCCTGAAGGATACCTACAGAAGCAGATGATGACTGAATGATAGCCGTAAGCACCGCACCTGCAAGAACACCTAAAACGGGATTTGAGAAAAGCGTGAGAATTCTTGTGAATTCAGGAACCTCCTTAAGGCCTGAAACGGCATCGGACATAGCTTCCATACCGGTCATAAGGGTTGCGAATCCAAGAAGAATCATAGCAGTATCCTTGCTCTTGTTCTTTTTACTGAACATAAGCAGGTAAATACCTACAAGAGCAAGAACGGGAACAAAGGCATCGGGCTTCAATAAATCCATAAATCCGCCGCCCTTGATAGCAGTAAGAGAAAGAATCCAGCTGGTGACGGTGGTACCGACATTGGCGCCCATAATGGGGCCTACCGCCTGATGCAATGTCATAATACCGGAGTTAACAAAACCAACAACCATAACTGTTGTAGCAGAAGATGACTGAATAATAGCTGTTACAACAAGACCTAAAAGAAATCCCTTGGCAGGATTATCCGTCATTTTAGAAAGGACATTTTTAAGCTGACCGCCCGCCTTCTTTTCAAGGGATGAGCCCATTATGTTCATACCGAACAGGAAAAGAGCGAGACCGCCCACCAATGAAAGCACATCAAATAAGTCCATATAAAATTCTCCAATTCTTTTGAAATTCTTTTTCCATTTATATGTTCGACATTTTCTGTCATTTTTTATAATATCAAAAAAGTTACCGTGAATGCAATAGGGTAAATAAATTTTGTTTAAAAAGTTCAGCCATTTTCACATTGTTAACTAAAATTATCACAAATAAACAAAAGACAAATTCGACATCTGCGATCAGACAAGTACAGATTTGCCGTTTTAAAAAAATTATAAAAAAATTGCAAAAAACTATTGACAACCCCGCTTTATTGTGATATTATACTCGAGCGTTCTACGGAACACAGCATTGCGCTGGTGTAGCTCAGTTGGTAGAGCAGCTGATTTGTAATCAGCAGGTCGGGGGTTCGAGTCCGTCCACCAGCTCCAGTTTAATATGGGTAGGTTCCCGAGTGGCCAAAGGGAGCAGACTGTAAATCTGCCGTCAACGACTTCGATGGTTCGAATCCATCCCTGCCCACCAGAAAATCCAAGTCTTCGGACTTGGATTTTTTTATCCATTGCGAAAGTAATGGTATATCATCAGCCATTAGGGTGTATATCATCAAGGGGGGGCGGTGTTGCCGCCCCCTTGTATCTCATCACACCTTTAGGTGTGCATCAATAAACGCTTTCGCAATGATGATATACAAGACTTCGGCTTGATGATACATAATATATTTTATATTGACTCCCACTCCACGGCTAAGCCGTGATTTTTTATCCCATTACTTAAAAATTATTACTTCCTTGACAAAGCTCTCCTCACGTAATATAATTTTTCCATAATAACAATAAAGGAGAAAATGTTATGAATAAGCTTGTATCCTTCTTTATGGCAGTACTGTTTTCCGTTATGACTCTGCTCGGTATTCCTGTCTCCCCGCGCGACCTTGAGCCTATCGAAGGCAACAACGCAAAGGCAACCGCTGAACAGCTTGAGCTTTTCGAATATATTTTTGAAACGGAAACAGAGTGGCTTGCCTCGCTTCAGCTTGAAAACGGCGCTTTGCCTATGACCTACGCAAAAAACGGTGAGCTTCGTATGAACCCTTATTTTGCAGACTTCGCCGCTCTTGCCCTGCTTGATAACGCCGAAAAGTATGCTGACAATGTAAAAGCATATATGGACTGGCACTTTGCTCACCTGAATACTGCCGAAGAGGATTTCAACGGCCTCGACGGCACAATCTATGACTATGTAATCACAATGGAGGATGGTAAGGTTGTAAAGGAATCAATATCAAATCCCGACAATGCGGACTCCTATGACACAACCGACTCCTATGCAGCAACCTTCCTTACGGTCGTGTATAAGTATTTCCTCAAAACAGGTGACGGTGCTTATCTTGTTGCCAACGCAAATGACCTTGAAAGAATTACGGATGTTATCTTTTCAAATCTGCAGAATGGTCTGACCTATGCGAAGCCTAACCACAGAGTAAAGTACCTTATGGATAACTGCGAGGTATACGAGGGTGTTGTTGCCGCCGCGGGAATATTCGAAGAGATAGTCCGCTTAGGTAAAAATGAATATGCCGACCTGCAGAAGGACTGTGCAGAGCTTGTTCCCGAAATAAAGGAAAACATAAACAGTGAGCTCTGGAATTTTGTGGGCAATCACTACAGAGCCGGTATAACTGCTTATGTCAACATTCCCACAAAGATTTTTTCATGGGATTTATATTATCCTCAGGCTACATCTCAGCTTTTCCCCGTAATCTGCGGTGTTATTGAGCCCAACACAGAAAGAGCCGAGCATCTTTACGGAAAATTCTGTGAAAGCTTTGAGTGGGAAAGCTTTGACTATCCCGACGATTTTTACTGGGGCTCCAATGTTCTGGCTGCCGCAAAGATGAATGATATTGACAGAGTTACGACTTATATGACGAACTACACAGAGCTGATGGACGACCACGCATGGCCTCTTTACAATGCAGATGCTGCGAGGACAAGTATGGCGGCGTATGTGATGCTTGAGCGAAATAAATAAAAGTTTTTTTTGGTTACTTTTTTTACAAAAAAAGTAACGCCATGCGGCGAGCGAAATAATATAAAGTCACGGAAAAACAATAAAATTCCGTGACTTTTTCTTTTAAACAGCAAGAGGGCTCCGCCCTCTTGACTCCCGCAAGCTTTTGTAAAAGCTTGACCAAAACTTTACTTTTTACTCCGCAAAAAACTCCAGCACTTCCTCAAAATACCACTTAAGGGTCTCATCACCGCTCATAAAAATCTCGTGCCTTGAGTTTTTTACCCTCTTAATCTCTATATCCGCCTTATCGGCAAATTTCTCCGTGTAGCTGTGCAGAAGCTGTCTGTCCTCCTCAGGAAGGAAAACAAGTGACTCCGAATTTATTTTGCCTGCTTCAAGAATTTTATCCCTTGCCTCAAGAGATGCCTTTACCCAACCGAAGGCGGGTCCGCTTGTCTGATAGAGAGGCTCGCTCTTTCTCTTATTATGATAGTATTCAAAGCGTGCCCTGCTTGTTGCGTCACTGTTTTCCACAGTCTGACTTTCATCAAAAACGCATCTGCCGGGAGCAGGGATACCCTTTCCGCCAACGGCACAAAGAAGCCTTGCAACCGTACCCGCAATCGCCACGGGCATACCCATGTTACCGCATATCATCGGCGAGGAAAGAACAGCTTTTTCTATTATATAGGGATGCTTCATCATATATAACAAAGCAACAGTACTGCCGAGGGAATGGGAATAGATATACACCTTACCGTTTTTGGTTGCAGGAACAACCACTCTGTCGATAAAAAGATGTAAATCCTCGGCATAGGTGTCAAAGGAGTCAATCTCAACCTTCTCCGCCTTTTTTGAGGTGCGGTGTGATTTGCCGTGACCCTCCATATCAAGGGAGTATACACCGTAGCCCGCTTTTCTGAAATAGTATGCCGCCTCACGGAATTTTTCTGCACTTTCCGTAAAGCCGTGAAGAATTACAATGCTGCCCCGTGAAAGCATTTTTTCGCAAGCCTCATAATGAAGCTTGCGACCGTCGGCGGTGAAGATAAAATCTTCTCTGCCTTTTTTCTGAAGGTAAGGCTCAACCTCTGTGCTCATTAAATATGCGTAATTGCTTTCGTTTATAATTTCAACCTTGTCAAGAAAATCGAGCATAATGTTTTCTCCTTCCTGTTTCTTCTCTTTTATTTTAACATAAAAAAATTACGGGAACAATGGGTTTGATAAAATACTATACTTTTTCTTGTGTTTAGTATCAGAACACATACTTTTCACTATGCAAAAGTATGTGTTTTACTATTGTAACGGCAGATTTTGTATAGTATAATTTATTCATCAATAAAAAAGGAGAAAGAAAATGAGTAGAAGATGGAGATACGATTATGAATTAAGCAGACCGGGAGCTATTTTAGCGGCGGTTTTTGCTTTACTTATATCCTGTGCTATAGGAATAAGTTCCCTTTTAACGAGTATACCTATTGAGCGTTCTGAAGCCGTAAAAGAAACCGTTAGTTTTGATTGTTACGAATTTAACTACCATACATACCACTTTCACACAACGCTCCGGTCTATCAAACTGTTTTTTGATAACGGAGAATACAGTTTTATACAACGAGGATGCATAGATGAAACCTTAAAGAAAAAAATTGCAAATCTTGAAAAAGGTGAACAACTGCATACACTGAAAAGAGCAAACAGCAATTTTTTGCTTGAGTTAAAAACAGATTCAGCGGAGATTTTAAATTTTGATTTCGCACAAGATAAAATACTGGAACAATGCATTACAAATTTGGGAATTTCAGTAATTTTCTTTCTTT
>JAZOVO010000061.1:0-8349 GCA_045658745.1 Acutalibacteraceae bacterium
AAATAAAAAATTATCTAAAAAAATCACGCTTTTATATTGCAAAATGACGATAAATTGTGTACAATGGTGAAAGTGACAATAGTCAAAATATCCAATAACAACAGAATTTAAAAGTTGGGGGGACATTTAATATGTCTAACAGATTATTTCAGGGAATTATTCACCAGATGAAGGACGCCATTGACAGAACAATCGGTGTTGTTGATGCGGTAGGTACAATCATCTGCTGCAGCGATCTCGGTCAGATTGGACAGACCAATTTTGTTGATATGAAGGAAGTGCTTTCAGACGGCGATGTAAAGGTTATCGGCGGCAAGACCTTCCTTGCAATCGGTGGTCAGAATCATCCTGACAGTGCAATTTTTGTTGACGGCAACGATGAGAATGCCGCAAACTTTGCACGCCTTATCTCAATTTCACTCGGCGGCATCAAGCAGTACTATGACGTAAAGTTTGACAGAAGCAACTTTATCAAGAACGTTATTCTCGATAATATTCTTCAGGGCGATATCTATCTCAAGACCCGTGAGCTCGGCTTCAATAACGACGTAGCACGCTGTGTTCTTCTTATAAGAACCTCAGAGCGCTCCGAAATCTCCGTAAGTGAAACAATTCAGGCTCTCTTCCCTGATAAGAACAAGGACTTTGTTATCAACATCAATGAAACCGATATCGCTCTTGTAAAAGAGGTGCGTGCAGGCAACGAAATCAAGGACCTTGAAAAGCTTGCAAGAAGTATTGTTGATTCCCTCCACACAGAATATTATATCAACGCAATCATCGGCGTAGGCTCAATTGTAACCGGCATCAAGGAGCTTCCCCGCTCCTTTAAGGAAAGCCAGATTGCTCTTGAGGTAGGTAAGGTTTTTGATACAGAAAAGACAATCGTTACCTACGAAAACCTCGGTATCGCAAGACTTATTTATCAGCTCCCCACAACTCTCTGTGAAATTTTCCTCAAGGAGATTTTCAAGAAGGGCTCAATCACCGGCCTCGACCACGAAACTCTCTTCACAATCCAGAAGTTCTTCGAAAACAACCTCAATGTTTCCGAGACCTCAAGAAAGCTCTTTGTTCACAGAAACACTCTCGTTTACAGACTTGAAAAAATCAAGAAGCTCACAGGTCTTGACCTTCGTGAGTTCGATGATGCTATTGTATTCAAAGTAGCACTTATGGTTAAAAAGTATCTTGATGCAAAGCCCATCAAGTATTGATTTCAGAATCGTAAAGCCACAGTTTAATTTTTATAGGAAGTGACTTAAGATGATAGAATTTAAAAATGTAAAGATGCGTTACAAGACCAACGGTGCCGTTGCTCTTGATGACGTAAGCGTAAGAATAGATGACGGTGAGTTTGTTTTCATCGTTGGTGCTTCGGGTGCGGGTAAAAGCTCCTTCCTTAATGTTATTATGGGTCAGGAGAAGGTAGACGCAGGTATCGTCCGCGTAGGTCCCTACACCCTCAACACCATCAAGAGAAGGCAGCTTCCCTATCTGCGCCGTATGCTCGGTATCGTTTTCCAGGATTTCAGACTTATCCCGAAAATGACCGTTTACGATAATATCGCCTTCGCCCTTCGCGTTATCGGTATGGGCGAAAAGAAGATTACAAAAAGAGTACGCTATGTTCTCAAGCTTGTTGACCTTTCAAATAAGGCAAACAGCTTCCCTCATCAGCTTTCGCAGGGTGAAAGACAGCGTGTTGCAATTGCAAGAGCGCTCATCAATAACCCCGGCGTTATCATCGCTGACGAGCCTACGGGTAACCTTGACCCTGTGCTTTCAGGCGAAATTATGAGCCTTTTTGACAAAATCAATGCTCTTGGTGCAACGGTTGTCGTTGTTACCCATGACCTTGAGCTTGTTCATCAGTTCGACCACAGAATTGTTACAATTGAAAACGGAAAAATCCTTTCCGATATCCCTGCCCGTAATGCAGGCGAGCTTGTTTCCGTAAACAAGTCAGAGGCTGAGCAGGGTGATGTTTCTCTTGCCAGTGTGCAGGAGGAGGACGTTGAAGTTTCCGAGGAAGATATAACAGAAGATGTATCAATGGAAGAGGAGGAAACCGAAAATGCCTAAGAAAGAAAAAGAGACCAAGGAAGTAAAAAAGCAGAAAAAGGCAAATAAGAAAAGAGGCGGCGGTCTTAATACCTCCTACCTTACAAAAATGGGTGCGCACAATCTCGTTGCAAACCGCAGTATGTCCTTTTCGTCAATCAGCGTGCTTTCAGCCTGTCTTCTTCTTATCGGTATGTCGCTGATTATTATTATGAACATCCAGAACCTTGTTCAGGACGTTGAAAAGCAGAATGTTATCATTGCCTTTGTTGAGGACGGTGCTGACGATGCCTCCGTTGCAAAGGTAGGTGCGGACTTAAGAGCAATTCCCGACGTTATCGGCGTTGAGTTTGTTTCAAAGGAAGCAGGCTATGAGGAGCAGCTTCGCGATTTCGGCGTTGAAAGAGATCTTTTTGACGGCGTTATTGAAAATCCCTTGCCCGACTCCTACAGAATTTCCGTAAGTAACCTTGAAAATTTCAAGTCTACCCTTGAAAAAATCAAGGCGGTGCAGAATGTAAGCGCCGTACGTGAAAGTCAGGACGTTGTAAACCAGATTACAACCATGCAGAAGTCAATAACGGGTATCTGTATGATTCTTGTTGCCGTTCTCGGTATTGTTTCAATGTTCATTGTTTCAAATACCATCAAAATTACAATGGTTTCAAGAAAGATTGATATTCAGGTTATGAAGAGCGTTGGTGCAACAAGCCTCTTCATCTGCTGGCCCTTTATGATTGAGGGTCTTATCATCGGACTTATTTCAGGTGTGATTTCACTTGTTCTTACAGTTTCCGTTGTATACTTTGAGGGCGGAGCGATGACCTCCCTTCTTGAAATGTTCGGCAGTGAGGCTATTTCACTTACAGAGTATCTTCCCATTCTTGCAGTCGCTTACATTGTGTCGGGCGTTGTAATTTCATCCGTGGGAAGCCTTGTTTCCATCAGAAAGTACCTCAAGCGTGAGGGCAGCGAGGCAAGTGAGCTCGTTTAAAAAATCAAACAAATCGGTATAACGAATTTATAAGGAGTTAAACGATGAATTATAAGAAATTATTGTGTCTTGTGCTTTGCTTCTGCTTCGCACTCGGTGCAGTCAATCTTTCGGGTATAATCAATGCCGTTGCTCAGTCTGAAAGTGAGCTTCAGGGTGAGGTTGACAGAATCGAGGGTGAAATTGCGGAAAATGAGCAGAAGCTTGAGCAGCTTGAGCAGACTGCCGACCAGCAGAAGGCAGAGCTTGAAAAGCTTGAATCACAGATTGAAGCAATCGAGGTCAAGCTCAGCGATGTGCAGACGCAGATTTACACTCTCAATCAGCAGATAGAAAAGCTTACGGCTGAGTATAACAGACTTAATGCTGAAATTGAGCAGAAGAATAAGAATATTGCCAAGGCTACCGCTCTCATTCAGGAAACAGAGCAGAACATTGAGGATAACAAGGACCTGCTTTCGGCAAAGCTCCGCTCCGTTTATATGAACGGCAATGAGTCAACCCTTAAAATCCTTATGGGTGCCGACAGTCTTGCAAGCTTCCTTACAAGGCTTGAAATGATGAAGAGAACCTCCGAAAACGACAAAAAGACGATTGAGGAGTTCAAGCAGAAGGTAACGCTTCTCAAGGAGACAAAGGTTCAGCTTGAGAAGGACAAGGCAATTATTGTTGAAAATCAGAAAAAGGTTGTAGAAACAAGAAACGCCTACACCGAAAAGAAGGCTACTCTTCAGGTCAAGCAGACAGAGTATTCAACTATGGTTGCTCAGGCTGAAGCACAGTATGCAAAGATTGAGTCCTATGTTGCTTCTCTTGATAAGGAGAGCGCAGCCTATAAGGATTACATCACAGACCTTGAGCGTCAGAAGGCTGAGGCAAACGAGGCTCTTGACGATTTCTTCAAGGACTACTACGCAAACCAGGGCTCACTTCCGTCAGATAATAACTCGGATGACGATTCCGGCAGCTCCTCATCAGGCGGCTCGGCTTATTACGAAACAACTGATGACTGGGCATGGCCCGTAGGCGGCGGAAGCTATTATATCACCGCATACTATAAGGACAGCTCTTATCTTGCTGAAATCGGAAGCGTTCACTACGGTATCGATATTTCCGGCGGCGGCTTCTACGGCAGAAGCCTCTACGCCGCAAGAGCAGGTACGGTTATCGTCTCAGGCGATTACGGTGACGGCTACGGTAATAAGGTTGTTATTGACCACGGTGACGGCTTCAGTACGGTTTATGCGCATAACTCTGTAAACGTTGTTTCCGAGGGTGACTATGTTTCAAAGGGTCAGCTCATTGCTTACGCAGGCTCTTCGGGCTATTCAACCGGACCTCACCTTCATTACGAAATCCGCTACTACGGTGAGAAGATAGATCCGGCTCCGTACCATCCCGGATATGTATAATAAAACCTTTAAGAGGGGCGGAATTCCTGCCCCTCTGATTTGATTTATTGCCGTCCTCGGTAAAAAGGGGAAAATAAAACAGGAAAGGGTGTTTGTTTTGAGTGCAAAGGTAACGGTTGTTGTTGCCGTTCATAATGCGGGAAGTCATCTTTCCGCCTGTCTTGATGCAATAAAGGGACAAGCCTTAAACGAAATTGAAGTGATTATGGTTGATGCCGCTTCAACTGATGAAACGGCAGAGATTATGAAGGGTTACCTTACGGATAAGCGCTTCACATATATTTATAACGACGTTGACAGTATTTCTCAGGCAAGAAACCTTGCAATGGGAAAAGCAACGGGCAAGTATATCTCCTTCGGTGATACCAATGTAATTTTCAGCGCCAATATGCTTGAGAGCCTTTATGAAGCCGCCGAAAGGGAGGGGGCACAGCTTTGCGTTGCTCCTATGGCGTCCTCCGACGTCTACGGCAAGCACGAGTTTATGTCCTCAAGGCTTCTTAAAAAGAACAGAAAAACCACAAGGTTTGATATGAACTTAATCTGGAACCCCTCGGTTGCAAACAAGCTTTTCCTCAAGAGTAAAATTGAGGAAACTGGGCTCGATTTCCGCGCCTACGGTAAGGCAAGAGAGGCGGCGTTTACCCTTCCCTTTGCTTTGAGCAGTGAAACTATTGTTTCGGCAAGCAGCGGAGCGGCAAGCTATGTTATCCCCGTTATCAATGAGGGTGTTTCCGCTTTTGAAATTGAGCATTACCTTGATGCCTATAAGTTCATCATAAGTGAGGCTGAAAAGGCTTTTGACAATGCAATTGCAAATGAGAGCACAGACTTCGGCAAAAAGGAGCTGAGTAAGCTTCGCGTATGCTATATCGACCAGGTTTATCATAAGGAAATCACCGTTCTGCTTTACAGCTACTACAGGCACTTCTGGAGCCTTACCGATGATAAAATAAAGAAGTACGCCGATATAATCACTGAGCTTTACGAAAAGCTTTCAAGGTCGGGCAAGAGCGCACTTAAAAAGAAAAACTGCGATATCTTCTTCGACGGTAAGCTTATCGATAACCGCAGAGAAATGGCAGAAAATCCCAAGGTTACGGTGTGTATCGGCAAAAATGATGCAAGGGGAAGACACTACGGTGACCGCCTTAACATTCAGGTTGAGTCAATTTTTATGCAGACTATGCCTTCCTTTGAGCTGCTTGTTGATGCAAGGCTTAAGGATGAATTCCCTGAAAAGTGGAAGCATTGCGAAAATATCCGCTTTATTGAGGCTTCCTCCCTCGGTGATTTCAAGGATAATGCCCTTGCCGAGAGTCGCACGGAATTTATTATGTTCCAGGACGGCTTTGCAAGGCTTAACCCGAAAATCCTTATGAGGCACTATGAGGCGATCAAATCCTGCCCCGACAAGTGCGGCTTTACAACCTCACCCCTTACACGCTTTGACGGCAAAAAAACAACGGAGTATCCCTTCTCCGATTTGTGCTTCAATCATAATATGAATCAGACCCGCACAAAGCAGGGGGATAATACCTTTGCTCTTGACCTTTTTTTCTGTAACAAGCTTTTCAGAACAGAGCATCTTAAGGGTATACGCTTCTCCTTCAGCGATAACAATATCCTTGATATGTATAAGCTCTACGAGCATTCACGCTTCAAAAAGCTCTCTCACAGAGGTGCATATCTTCCCTATACCGAGGAGGAGGCGCTCGCATATTTAAGAGGCGAGGAAAAGACAATGCCCGTGCCTTGCCGTAATGTGTTTAAGAATTATAAGAGGATTTACTTCAAGAGAGTGACCCTCGCAGGCTACAAGCGAAAGGGGATTAACCTGCTTAAAAAGGTGAAGAATGTTGCGGTAAATTATCTGCTTAAGTTCATCACTATCTTCTTTACAAAGCAGAAGCTTCAGGACAGAGTGTTCTTTTACTCAATCCGTGCCGACGGAATGCTTAAGGAGAACATCAACTGTGTCTACGAAAACCTTGACTGCAAAAAGGTTGTTTTTGCAAAAATGCTTCCCCACTCCTTGTTGCATATCATAAAGGTGCGTATGTATATGCTGACGAGCAAGGTAATTGTAACCGATGACTATATGAAGTATTTCCGTGCCGTTAAGCTTCGCCCCGGGCAGAAGGTTGTTCAGGTGTGGCACGCAGGCGGTGCCTTCAAGCGCTTCGGTCTTGATGCACCCTCACGCCTTACAAGGCTTGAGGAGTACCGCACTCATGCTCCTTACACAGATGTTTGTGTTACAAGTGAAAATGTAAGACAGTTCTATGCTCACGCCTTCGGTGTTGATATGGAGGTTGTCAAGGCTCTCGGCTCACCGAGAACGGACGCTATCCTTGACGCTGAAAGGGTGCAGAACAGCCGTGACGTTATCTGTCAGAAGCATCCGCTTTTAAAGGATAAAAAGGTTTATGTTTATCTTCCCACCTTCAGAGAGGACGGGGGAAAGCTTACGGACTTTGACCCGATGATTGACTGGGCACAGCTTAACAATGATCTTGCTGACGATGAGGTTTTTGTTATCGGCAGACACCCCGTTATGAAAAAGGAATTCTTCAAGGAATTCTATTCAAGGATAAAGGACTATACCGTTGACCCCACACCCGAGCTTCTTGCAATTGCCGATGTAATCATCACCGACTACTCCTCGGTAATTTTTGACGCTTCCCTTATGGATAAGGCTATGGTGTTCTACTGTCCCGACTACGGCAATTATGAAAGAGATTTCTATCTTGATTATGACAAGGATTTGCCCGGTGAAATTGTAACTGATTCGGGCAAGCTTCTTGATGCACTCCGTAACGCAAAGAGCGAGGAGGCTACTGCAAGGGTAAGAGCCTTCCGTGAAAAGCAGATGGGTGCCTGCGACGGTAAGTCGACGGAGAGAATCTGTAAGGTGATTGAAGGTTACCTTAAATAAAAGAAAAAAAGCAAAGTTCTTTGGTTCTTTCTTACAAGAAAGAACGCCCCGCGGCGAGCGACAAATAAATTACACCGCTTTGTTTAACAAGGCGGTGTTTACTTTTGTTGAAAACAGTTGACTATATTTGTAGGGTATGTTAATATGGGGTTGTAAGGAAAGTAAGCTTAAGGTTGTTAATATACAGAGTTGTTTCTTTGCTTGAAGTATAATGGAAGGGGAATATGCATGTACAATTTTGATGGTTTATGGTATCAGTTAAAATACGCTCCCACCACGCTGTTTTTTATTCCGTTTTTGGTGCTGTTTATTATAGCTATAGTAAAGAAAAATAAAAAGGTTTTTTATATTTATCTTGCAGCTTTAATTCTCTTTTCCTTTTTAAGTTTTAAAAATGTCAATAGTATAATTAACCCCGATATAAAAGTGTATGAAGGTGTGTATGTAGAAGAGTATTCAGATAATCCCAGTTATCTTGCCAAATTTAATTGGAAGTATTGCTTTAAAGGTAGTGAGAAAACAAAAGGGTTATTTTTTCCAGCTAAATTATTATCATGGGAACTCGAAAAAGGAAACAA
The DNA here is from genome assembly GCA_045658745.1 of Acutalibacteraceae bacterium. GTDB lineage: Bacteria > Bacillota > Clostridia > Oscillospirales > Acutalibacteraceae > UBA6857. The sequence goes on from JAZOVO010000061.1 coordinate 7,987, forward strand.
GTACAGAGTGTATTACGAAGATGCCAATGATATAATAGTTAATATTGAGTTAATTGAAGATAAAACAGAGTGAATACAAGAAACTATTCTCTTTTTTTACTAAAAATCATCCCCAAAGGCTGTTGCAACCGCAACAGCCTTTAATCTTGCCCGTAAGTACGACGGAGTACACCGAAGACAGGGGACGGTTCTCTGTCTTGACAACAACGTGAAAAAGTGATATAATCAGCTTGAGGTGGTAATAAATGCCAAGGCAAGCAAGAAAAAAGAGCTCAAGCGGAATATATCACGTAATGCTCCGAGGAATAAACAAACAGCAGATTTTTGAGGACGACGAAGACTGCGAAAAGTTTCTTTGGACAC
>JAZOVO010000062.1:0-34850 GCA_045658745.1 Acutalibacteraceae bacterium
CAACACTTGTCAACTGTTAACGGGTCACAAAAAGTGTAAACTTTTTTAGTTATTATACATAAAGCCGACAAAGGGCAGATTAAAATTTATACTTTTGATAAAAGTGTAAAGTCTTTATTAAGGCTATTGTCAATCGGGCTGCTTTATGTTATTATTAAAAAAAATTAAAAATGAAGGTGAACAGACAAATGGGAAAGTTGTTTGATGTTTATATAAAATCACACTGTCTTACAAATGAAAACGCCGCTGACTTTTTCGACTGTGTAGGCGACCTTTATTTCAGCGACGAGGTGCAGAGTCTGAAAAAATTCCCTCAGCACAGTACAATCAACAGACTCGAGCACATAACAAGCGTTTCGTATATGAGCTTTGTTTACGCTAAAGAGCATAATATGGATTACAGAAGAATTGCCCGCGCCGCACTTCTTCACGACCTTTACTACTACGACTGGCACGATAAGGCACGCTGGCACCGCCCCCACGGCTACAAGCATCCCCGCTTTGCCCTTAACAATGCACGAGAGCTCTATCCCGAAATAAGCAAGCTTGAGGAGAACATCATTCTCCGCCATATGTGGCCGCTGACCGTAATCCCTCCCGCAACAAAGGCAGGCTATGTTGTTACTCTTGCCGATAAATACTGTGCGGCAAGAGAGCTTTTAAGAGCAGACCGCGAACACTTCCGCAGGCAGTTCGAGGAAAAAATCCGAAGCTTCAAGGAGAAAGAAAAATGCTGATAAACATTTTAAACTATGTGCTGATGTTTTTCGTTTTCAGCGCAATAGGCTGGACTATTGAAACCATATACTGCTCTCTGGGTAACAAAAAATTTATAAACCGCGGCTTTCTCTACGGCCCCGTATGTCCCATATACGGCGCGGGTGCACTTCTTTTCGAAATACTCGTGGCTCCTTTAAGCGAGCCCTTTGCAAAACGTTGGTGGCTTGTGGTAATAGTGGGCATGGTGCTTGCCGATATACTCGAATACCTGACAAGCTACATTATGGAAAAGCTCTTCAACGCCCGCTGGTGGGACTATTCGGAAAATTTCCTGAATCTTCACGGAAGAATCTGCTTCAAGCACACCTGCTACTGGGGCTTATTCAGCTTCCTTTTTGTGTATGTCGTAAGCCCTGTATATAACTATTTAATAGGCTTCGTTCCGCAGAATACAAGAAATATTGCCGTCGGCATAATTCTTGTGATATTCCTTGTTGACCTTGTACTCACCGTAAAGGCAACAATGGATATTCACAGGCTTATGAAAAAAATCGAATCCTTCAGGACATCCCTGAGCGAGTACGGTGAAATTCTTAAGCTTGCGGCCGAAAGCATAAAGGACGCAACGGAAATCACCTATACCGACAAAAAGAGGGAGCTTGTAAATCAGTTTAAGGATATAAAGGACAGTATTGATGCGCTGAATGAAAAAAGCTCGCAGATTTATTCAAACACCACAAAACGCCTTTACTCGTCTTTTGCAAACCTTAAGAGCACAACAGAAAAGAAAATCCGTGAAATTGAAAGCCTTGCAGAAGAAATAAAATCAAGGTTCACCGACTGAAAACCGATAAAATAAATAATTTCGGTGCATTTTCCGCTTACTGTCCTTATATAAGTACAGTAAGCACACACCCCGTTGACATCTGCATTTTTTCGTCCTAAAATTATACGTGTGGACCGCAGACCACATAAAAAAACAAATAAGGCTATAAGTTGCTGTGAAATCGTCACTCACAGCAGCTTATTTTTTTATTGGAAGGATGATTTAATGTCAGATTACACACCCCGCACCAAGGCTCCCGAAGCTGATAATAAAAACTATATCCACACCTCGGCGGGCGGTTTTAACCGTTGCATTGAAATTGAAAAAGGCTCCTGTCTCCCCAACTGTGTAGGCTATGCCTGGGGCAGATGGACAGAGCTTCTCGGCTATACGCCGAAGCTTTCCCGAAGAAACGCCGAGGACTGGTACGGCTACACCGACGACGGCTACAAAAGAAGTCAGACACCGAAGATTTTTGCCGTTGCCTGCTGGAAAAAGGGCAGACTGTGGAACGAGAGCGACGGAGCAGGTCACGTTGCAGTTGTTGAGCAGGTCAAGACAAACGGTGACATCGTCACAAGCGAAAGCGTTTACGGCGGCGAACGCTTCCGAAGCAGAACCTACACAAAAGCTTCGGATTACTACCTTGCAAAGGGCTATGAATTTCAGGGCTTTATTCTTTTCCCCGTTGAGGTTGAGGATTTACCCGAAAAAGTTTACCGCAAGGGAGATTACCGTGTCACCGACGCCTCCCTGCTCCACGTAAGAACAGGCCCCTCCACAAGCTACCGCAAAAAGAAATACAGCGAATTCACAAAAAATGCACGGGCTCAGATTTATGAGCTTGTCCGCTACAAGGCCGACGGCTATGTGATGAACGTCGAATTTACGGTGTACGAGGTGAAGGACAACTGGGGACGCACTCCCTCAGGCTGGGTCTGCCTTGACTACTGCACTAAAATATGAGGTGACCTATGTCAGAGACCGTAATTATCGCACTTGTCAGTCTCCTCGGTTCCCTCGCAGGTACCTTCGGAGGTATTATCACGGGCAGTAAGCTTACAAACTACCGCATTGAACAGCTTGAAAAAAAGGTCGAGGAGCACAACAAGGTTGTTGAACGCACCTACAAGCTTGAAAAGGAACAGGAGGTTGAGGATGAAAAAATCAGGGTGATAAACCACCGCATCGCCGACCTTGAAAAATATCACCGATAATAATTACCAACAAAAAGGAGAAAAAATAATGAACAGTATTGATTACACAGAGCTTTTACAGGCAGTTATAACCCTTATTTCGGTTATTATAACAACCTTTCTTATCCCCTATATTAAAAAGAAGCTTTCCAACGAAAGGCTTGAGGAATTAAAAAAGTGGGTTTCCGTTGCCGTCAAGGCGGCAGAACAGCTTTACGGCAGTAAAACGGGTCAGCAGAAAAAGGAATTTGTGCTTTCCTTCCTTATGGATAAGGGTATTATCTTTGATGCGGCAGAGGTTGCAACACTCATTGAAGCCGAGGTATACAAATTGACAAACACAGACTTTACATAAGTATTTAACTTATGCTATACTCAGAGCACCATTTGAAAGAGGTGCTTATATGAACGAAAACATCCGACTTTTAAACGAAAGACTTGAGGCTTTCCCGCTTTCCTGCGTAACACTCCTTGACCCTTACGAGAAAAACGCCTTCGGCCTTGAGGTGAAATATCTGAAAAGCCTTGACCCCGACAGGCTTCTGCGAGGCTTTTATGACATTGCGGGAAAGAAGGGAAAGGCAGAGCTTTACGGAGGCTGGGAAAACTCCAACATTCAGGGTCACACCATGGGACACTACCTCACGGCTCTCGCACAAGCCTTTGCCGCTTGCGGTGACGAAGAGCTTAAACGCACCGCTGACTATGTTGTTGACTGCCTTTACGAATGTCAGGCTGAAAGCGGCTACCTTGCTGCTATACCCGAGGAGCATTACATAAAGCTTGAAAGAGGCATTACCGAGGGCACGTGGGTACCCTGGTACACTATGCATAAAATTTTATCGGGACTTATTGCCGTTTATAAATTCACAAAAAACGAAACCGCTCTCACCGTTGCATCAAGGCTCGGTGACTGGGTTTATTCAAGAACAGTTTACTGGGATGCCGAAATGCAGAAAACCGTGCTTAATATTGAATACGGCGGAATGAACGACTGCCTTTACGAGCTTTATTCTCTCACTAAAAATAAAGACCACCTTGTTGCGGCGCATTGCTTTGACGAGCTTCCTCTTTTTACGGCACTTTACAAGAATGAGGATATCCTCGACGGAAAGCACGCCAACACAACAATCCCGAAATTCCTCGGTGCGGCAAACCGTTATTTTGTCCTCGGCGAGGGTGAGGAATTTTATCTCATTGCGGCTATGAACTTCTGGGATACCGTTGTAAACAATCACAGCTACATCACAGGCGGAAACAGTGAATGGGAGCATTTCGGGACACCGAATATTCTTGACGCCGAGCGCACCGAGTGCAACTGCGAAACCTGCAACACCTATAATATGCTCAAGCTCACACGCAGACTTTTTATGCTCACGGGTGACACAAAATACAGAGATTACTATGAGCGTACCTTCATCAACGCCATTCTTTCCTCACAGAATCCCGAAACGGGTATGACAACCTATTTCCAGCCCATGGCAACGGGCTTTTTCAAGGTTTACAGCTCACCCTACGATCACTTCTGGTGCTGCACGGGCTCGGGAATGGAGAACTTTTCAAAGCTCGGTGACAGCATTTATTTCCACGGTGACAACAGCCTTTATGTAAACCGTTTCACCTCCTCGGCTCTTGACTGGGCGGAAAAGAGCATCACACTCACTCAGGAAGCCTCCCTTCCCCGCGTCGGCTTCACCGTAAGGGGCAATGCTGAATTTACGCTTATGCTTCCCCTGCCCTCATGGTGCAAGGGAGTGCCCACGGTAAAAATCAACGGTGAGGCTGTTGAGATAACGGAAGAAAACGGCTTTATCACCGTTAACCGCAACTGGCAGGACGGGGATGTACTTGAATGCACACTCCCGATGAAGCTTGACTTCCACCGCCTGCCCGACAATGAAAATGCGTTTTGCTTCACTTACGGACCTTACGCTTTAAGTGCCGACCTCGGTCAGAATGCTATGGGCACCTCGGTAACGGGCGTTAATGTTACAATCCCCCTCGGCGACGAAAGCGAAAGCGGAAAAATCAGCGTCAACGGAGATGTCGGGGAATGGCTTATGCACCTTGAAGATAATTTTGAGCTGACGGGTGAGGAATACACATTCAGGCTTAAAAATGCTGACAGAGAGCTTGTGTTTGCACCGCACTATAGAAAATATAATACACGCTACGGAATTTATTTTGTGGTGGAGTGACGAACAAAAGCAACCGCCTTACTTGTAAAATGCAAGTAAGGCGGTTTTATCATCACTTCAACAAAGCCTTTCAATGAATTTATCGGCTTCCTTTCGTGAATGAAAGATGATTATTTCTTTATCTTTATTATATTTTTCGAGCAACTTGTAAATGTACGGCAAAGTATCCCTTGGAAAATCTTCAATAAACCGTCGGAATTCAGGGTCGAATTCTGTTTCAATCCAAGGCATTTCGTATCTGCCCTTGCCCACTCTTTCCGCCGCACCCTGCAGACAAACATCAGTAGGCAAATCAAACAGAAAAACCGTGTCACATTCTTTTAAACGCATTTCAATTGTTCTTTTATAATTGCCGTCAATTATCCATTTGTCTGTGACAAAGATTTCAGAAATTCTTTTATCGAATTCTTCCCTTGTGATGTGAGTTTTATCGGGCTTATGCCATACGGCATCGAGATAATACAGGGGCAATCCCGTGCATTTATTAAGCTTTTCGGCAAAGGTCGTTTTGCCCGAGCCCGGGCAGCCTATAACAATTACCTTTCTCATCCGAGAAACTCGACTACAGCCTCAAGCTCATTTTCATCAAAGCCGTGAACGCCCTTTTCGAGCAGAGCGAGCATTTCCTCACCCTTCTCCTCTTCCTTGAGCTTGCCCTTCATCATTTTGAGCATCATACCCATCATCATTTTGTACATACCTGTGAGCTTATTGATGTCAAAGTCACCCGTGAGGAAAAAGTAAGGCTCGGTAATGCCGTTTTTCGCCTTGGTTTCTTCTGTGGCTTTTTCGCTTTTCATCATACCTACGCCGCAGATTGCCTTGATGCTTGTGAAATCCTCGCGGATTTCCTTAAGTCCCTGCAGAACGCCTGCCATAATCCAGCCGATGAAGATAATCTCCTCGTCAGCATTGACAGTTGACCTCTTTTTGATATCAACGCAGGGCATACCCGTTTTTTCACTTAAAAGCTCCGCATATCTTTTTGCCGAGCCCGAATTTGAGCAGTAGATTATTGTTGCCATGCTCTTCACCTCACGCTACGGGGAGATTAAAGCAATGCATCTGAAGTGCGGAAAGCATACGAAGAGGCTCTGCCGCCTTGAATTCCGTACCCTCGGCAAAAAGCTTATCCTGGAGCATTATTGCTGCAAGAAGTGCAGGCTCTGCCTGAGAAACGTGGCACTTGATGCTCTCCATCTTAAGCTCCTGAAAATCTGTGATGTCGATAAGGGTGTTGGGCTTATCGGTATAATAGAAGCCGATACCCTTTACGCGGTGGGTATCCTCGCGGAATTTGCCGTCAACAAAATCGGGGTAGAAATTGCAAAGGGCATCCATTGCGGCATACTTAACGGCATTACCCACCTTGATGTGGTCACTGTGACACTCGGTTGCAAGGTTGGGGTCAGCGGTGATAACATAGTCGGGCTTTATTCTTCTGATAACCTCAACAATTTTAAGAGAAATCTCTCTTTCTGATGCATCGTTCTTATCGGCAAAGCCGAGCATACCTGCGTTTCTCATACCGAGAGTCTTCTCAGCGTTGAGGATTTCCTTCTGTCTTATAGTCTGAACATCGTTTTCTCTGCCGATATAATCGGGCTCTGCATAGCGGTCATCGGTTACGGTAAGCTCGTAGCATTCGATACCGAGGGAACGGAGATATGCAATAGTACCGCCGCAGCCTATCTGATTGTCATCGGGATGAGGCTGAACAAAAAGAATCTTTTTAGCCTTTGTGATATCGGGAGGAGCGCAAAGAGCGTCAGCCGCAGCGGTTGCAGCGGTAAGCACACTCTGTGTGAGCTGAAATTTGATTGAGTCGTTACGCTTACGGAGAATGTTTTTGATTTTTTTCATATTTTCACCTTCCTGAAATTTTCTCGTTAAGGTTATTGTATATCAAATCGCGTCCTGAGTCAACTCATAGTCACAAAAAACCGTTTCAACTTTTTTACTGCAGCACTCGGGAGAATAGACCCAGCGGTCAATAAAGGAGCTGTTGTTGTAATATTCCACGGGCTCGTTTGGATACTCCGCATCAAAAGAGTCAACGATAATCAGCTTGATTTTCATTCTCTCGGGAATGAGATTTTTAATATACACACTCGCATGCTGACCGGGTACAACACCGGGAACATACTCGGCAAGACCTGCAAGATTAGGCTTGAGTTCAACAAAAATACCATAGCGCTCAACGGAGCGGACAATACCGGGAACGGTTTCTCCCGCCTTGAAAAGGGCGGCATTTTCCTCCCACGTGCCGAGAAGCTCCTTATATGAAAGGGTTATTCTGCCGTTTTCGTCAACGCTTTTTACAACGGCTTTGATTTTTTCTCCGGCGGTAAACCTTGCCGAGGGGTGGGGAATACGTGAAACGGAAATACTGTCAATAGGCATAAGCGCGCAGATGCCCGCACCGATATCGGCAAAAACGCCGAAGGACTCCATATGAGTCACAACCGCCTCGATAACCTGACCCGGCACGAGAGACGAAACATATTCGCGCATACAGTCAAGCTGAACCGCCTTGCGGCTGAGAACCGCCATCACCTCACCCTTTTCATCGGTGGTGAAATCTATAATCTTACACATTACCGGCTTATTCACACGGGAAATTATTGCAATATCTCTGACCGAGCCGTCCTCAATACCTATTGCGCCCTCATTGCGGGGAATTATGCCCTTCATAACGCCGAGGTCAACGTGAAGATTGTGGTCCTTATCGCAAACGGTGGCTCGTACCTCAAGGATTTTACCGCTGTAGTATGCCTCCTTGATTGCCGCCTTTGAGGATAGTGCATTTTTATTTTCCTGTGTGCCGATAAGATAATTTTCCGGATAGTACTTTTTCATTTTAAAAACCCTTTCTGTCTTACAATATATTTTTATTTATATGCTTAAGTTGGCGAGTATAATACGAAACAGTTTTTTGAATGCGGATTTTCGCCAATATTTTGTTAAAATACTCGTAAATCCAAAAGGATTTACTGCGTTTTGTGCCTCATCTTGCCAAAAATCCGCTATTGAAAAAATCCTTTGACCTGAAAGTGAAGATTTTTCATTGGATTTTTGGTGGCTAAGTCCGATGAAAGGCTGCCGCCTTTCGAGGGCGAAACGCCGAAAAGCCTTGAAAAAGAACTCTTTCAGGCTATTTCGGATTATATTCGCCAACTTAAATTTTTTTATTTATTTATATGCTTATATTTTTTACTCATTATCATTGATATTAAGGGACATAGTATGATATACTATATTATTATTAAAGTCCGGGAGGTACCGTTATGGATATCAGAGTCGGTGATGTGCTTACTATGAAAAAAGCTCACCCCTGCGGAAACAGGGATTTTCTTGTAACCCGCTCGGGAATGGATTTCAAGCTCGAATGTAAAAAATGCGGTCACGTTATAATGATTCCCCGACTCAAGGCGGAAAAGAATATAAAAAAGATAGTCCGTGACGGCGCAGAAGTGTAATTTAAATTTATCTTTGCCTTAAAAGGAGAAGGTTATGCTCAATAAGCTTAAAGAAGTTGAAAACCGTTTTGAAGAAATAAATACTCTGCTCTATGACCCCGCCGTCGTATGCGACACGGAGAAGTACAGCACTCTTATGAAGGAGTTCAAAACACTCACCCCCATTGTTGAAAAATACCGCGAATACAAGGCGGCTGACGAGGCCTTCAACGAGGCTAAGGAGCTTTTATACGAAAGCGGACTCGATAAGGACTTCCGCGAAATGGTGCAGCTCGAATATGACGAGGGAAAGGAACGCACCGAAGCCCTTTTGGAGGAGCTTAAGATTCTCCTTCTGCCGAAGGACCCCAACGACAGTAAGAACGTTATCGTTGAAATCCGAGGCGGAGCGGGCGGCGAGGAATCCGCACTTTTTGCGGGTGTGCTTTTCAGAATGTACAGTATGTACGCCGAAAAGAAGCATTGGAAAACGGAAATTCTTTCCTCCAACCCCACGGAGCTCGGCGGCTTCAAGGAGGTTTCCTTTATGATAAGCGGCGAGGGCGCATACTCCCGCTTCAAATACGAAAGCGGTGTTCACCGTGTTCAGCGTGTTCCCGAAACGGAAACCCAGGGACGCATCCACACCTCAACGGCAACGGTAGCCGTTCTCCCCGAGGCTGAGGAGGTTGACATTGAAATAAACCCCGCCGACCTGCAGATTGACACCTACCGCTCGGGCGGTGCGGGCGGTCAGCACGTAAACAAGACCGAATCCGCTATAAGAATAACCCACCTTCCCACAGGCACCGTTGTTGAGTGTCAGGACGAAAGAAGCCAGCACAAGAACAAGGACAAGGCGATGAAGATTCTCCGTTCAAGAATACTTGAAGCAGAAAGAGAAAAGCAGAACTCATCAATCGCCGCCGAAAGAAGCGCTCAGGTAGGCACCGGTGACAGAAGCGAAAGAATCCGCACCTATAACTACCCTCAGGGCAGACTCTCCGACCACAGAATAGGACTGACCCTTTACAAGCTTGAGCAGATTGTTTCAGGCGACCTTGACGAGGTTATTGACAGTCTCATCACCTTCTTTACCGCTGAAAAGCTGAAGAATCAGAATTCATAACAAAAACAAAAGAGAAATAAAATGGAAACTAAAATTTTTAAAATCAACTCCCCCGATGATGAAAATATAAAGGCGGTCGGTGAAATTCTCCGTGGCGGCGGACTTGCCGCAATTCCTACGGAAACGGTTTACGGACTTGCAGGTAACGCCCTTGACGGAAGGTGTGCAGAAAAAATCTTCGCCGCAAAGGGCAGACCCTCGGATAATCCCCTGATTGTGCACATCAGCGATTTTTCACAGTGGGCGCCCCTTGTAAAGGAAATTCCCGAGAGCGCAAGGGCTCTTGCCGATGCCTTCTGGCCGGGACCACTTACAATAATCCTTCCCAAAAGCGACCTTATACCCAAGGAGGTTTCGGGCGGTCTTGATACCGTTGCGGTCCGTATGCCCGAAAACGAAATTGCAAGGGCAATCATTGAAAGTGCAGGCGTCCCTCTTGCCGCTCCCTCGGCTAACCTTTCGGGCAAGCCGAGCCCTACCTCTGCCGCCCACGTTATTGACGATATGACGGGCAGAATTGAAGCTATTGTTGATTCAGGTGACTGCAATGTGGGTGTGGAATCCACGGTGCTTTCACTTGCGGTTTATCCTCCGAGGCTTCTCCGCCCCGGTCAGGTTACTCCCGAAATGCTGACGGAGGTCCTCGGTGAAATTGAAATTGACGACGCCGTTTTTGATAAGCTTCTTGACGGTCAGGAGGCGGCTTCACCCGGTATGAAGTATAAGCACTACTCCCCCGATGCAAGCGTTGTTCTTGTAAAGGGCAGCTTTGATAAATTTGCAGAATATGTAAGCGCCAACGCCGTTGACGGCACCGTTGCCCTCTGCTTTGAGGGTGAGGAAGCTTCGCTTTCTGTCCCTTCGGTCACCTACGGCAAAAGAAACGACCCCGCCTCTCAGGCAAAGCATATTTTCGATGCCCTTCGCACCGTTGACAAAATCGGGGCAAAGCAGGTTTTTGCCCGCTTCCCCGAAAATGAAGGTATGGGTCTTGCGGTTTTCAACCGCCTTTTACGTGCCGCCGCCTTCAACATTATTGAGCTCTGAGGTGAAACTATGCTTGTTTTAGGTCTCACAGGCAAAACAGGTGCGGGAAAAAGCACCGTTGCCGCTTACTTAAAGGAAAAGGGATGCTTTATTATTGACGGAGATCTTGTTGCAAGGGAAATTGTTCTGCCCTCATCTCCCGCCCTGAAAAAGCTTACCGAAGCCTTCGGAGAGGATATTCTCCTTTCTGACGGAAGCCTTGACAGAAAGGCTCTTGCACAAAAGGCTTTTTCATCACCCGAAGGCACCGCACTTCTTAACAGTATTACCCACCCGCATATAAAAGCACGCTTTGAGGAGCTTCTCGCAGAGGGTGAAGCACAGGGATTTTCTGTGGCAATTATTGATGCCGCCGCCCTGCTTGAAAGTGACTGCAAGGACCTGTGCGAAAAAATAATTGTTGTCCACGCCGAGGAAAAAATCCGCCTTGAGCGTATACTCTCCCGCGACAAAATCACCCGTGAGCAGGCAATGACCAGAATAAACGGGCAGAAGGACGACAACTATTATCTCAGCCGTGCTGACATTGTTATCTACAACAATTCAGACAATGAAGCCCTCTCCCTTGAGCTACAGAAACTAAAGGAGCTAACCCCATGACAAAAAGCCCCAAGACAAAAAAGCTGACGGATATCCTGCTGATTTTTTTGCTTGTATTTTCACTGCTTACGGTAATTTACTTCGGCAGCGTGTCAATACTTAAAACATTATATCCCCGCCGTTACAGTGAATTTGTCGAAATATATTCGGCAGAAAATAACTTAAGCGAAGATTTTGTTTTTGCCGTTATTGAATGTGAAAGCGGCTTTGACAAAAACGCCGTGTCATATCTTGATGCAAAGGGTCTTATGCAGATTATGCCCGAAACCTTTTTATGGCTTCAGGAAAAGCGGGGAGAAAGGCTCTCCGAGGAAAGCATTTTCGAGCCCGAAACCGCCATCGACTACGGCTGCTACTTTTACGGTATGCTGCTTGAGCAGTTTGGTGACGAGGCAACTGCCGTTGCCGCCTACCACGCAGGTGCGGCAAGCGTTGAGGAATGGCTCAGTAACCCCGACTACTCCGACGACGGCAGAACACTTAAGGATATTCCTTACCCGTCAACAAAGAAATATGTTGAAAGGGTAATGAAAACAAAAAATATATACACTAATCTCTATAAATAAGAAAGGACGATTATAATGGAAAACGAAAAGACTCAGGCAGAGCTCCTTAAGGAAAAGCTTTGCTTTGAAAAGGAGCATTTCTCAGTTGCTATGACTGAAGATGAATGCAAAAAGGCAGACGAATTCTGCGAGGGCTACAAGCATTTCCTTGACGTTGCAAGAACCGAAAGAGAATGTGTAGACTATGTGCTTGAAAGAGCAGAAAAGAACGGCTTTGTTCCCTTTGATGTAAGCAAGACCTACAAGGCAGGCGACAAGGTTTACCTCAACAACAGAGGCAAGGCAATCATCCTTGCAGTTATGGGTAAAAAGGGTGTGAGCGAGGGTGCAAAAATTGTTGCTTCACATATCGACTCACCCCGTCTCGACCTTAAGCCTACTCCCCTTTATGAGGAAAGCGAAATGGCTTACTTCAAGACTCACTACTACGGCGGTATCAGAAAGTACCAGTGGGTTGCAATCCCCCTTTCACTTCACGGTGTTATGCTCAAAGCCGACGGCGAAAGCGTAAAAATCAACATCGGTGAAAAGGAGGGCGAGCCCAAGTTCGTCATCACCGACCTTCTCCCCCATCTCGGCAAGGAGCAGGCAAAGCGTCCCCTTTCCGAGGGCATCAAGGGTGAGGAGCTCAACATTCTTATCGGCTCACGTCCCTTCAAGTCCGATGCAGGCAGCGAGCTTGTAAAGCTCAACATTCTTAATATTCTCAACGAAAAGTACGGCGTAACGGAAAAGGACTTCATCTCAGCCGAGCTTGAGCTTGTTCCCGCTCTCCCCGTTTCCGATATCGGCTTTGACAGAAGCATGATCGGCGCCTACGGTCACGATGACAGAGTTTGTGCTTACCCCGCTCTTGAGGCTGTTTTCAACTGCACCGCTCCCGAAAAGACAATCATCACCGTTCTTGCTGACAAGGAAGAAATCGGCAGCGACGGCAACACAGGTCTCAACTCCGCTTACCTGAAATATTTCATCGAGGACCTTGCAGAAATGGAAGGACTCAAGGGCAGACACGTGCTTTCAAAATCAGAATGTCTTTCAGCCGACGTTAACGCCTGCTTTGACCCCACCTTCCCCTCAGTACACGACAAGTACAACTGCTGCACCCTCAACCACGGCGCCGTAATTACAAAGTACACCGGCTCACGCGGCAAGTCAGGCACATCAGACGCTTCCGCAGAGTTCGTAAGCAAGGTAAGAAGAATCCTTGATAATGCAAATGTTTCCTGGCAGATTGGCGAGCTCGGCAAGGTTGACGAGGGTGGCGGAGGAACCGTTGCAATGTACATTGCAAACCACAACATCGACGTTGTTGACCTCGGCGTTCCCGTGCTTTCAATGCACGCCCCCTACGAGGTTGTTTCAAAGTTTGACGTTTACAGCACCTACAGAGCCTGCTATGAGTTCTATGCCGCTGAAAACTGAAAATAATATATTATAATGTAATATACAATATAACTGCCACCGGGTAGTTAAAGATGCACATAAGCATCCGTTATGTATCGTTAGGTCTTTGAAGATACATACACGGATGCTTTTTTGGAGGAGTTTTTTATGAACAAGCTTAAAGCTGCTATTACATATTTTTCCAAAGCCGAGCTTTTTTTATGGCTTTTCTCTCTTGCGGCAATTCTTTTGTCATTTTTTATCTTCGGTCAAACAGATTATCTCAATCTCATAGCCTCACTCATAGGTGTCACCTCGCTGATTTTCTGTGCCAAGGGTAATCCCGTCGGCCAGGTGCTGATGATAATATTCAGCCTGCTTTACGGATACATATCCTACGGCTTTGCCTATTACGGTGAAATGATAACCTATCTCGGTATGACCCTGCCAATGGCTCTGTTTTCTCTTGTCGCATGGCTGAAAAATCCCTTTGTCAAGGGCAAGGCAGAGGTAAGAATAAACAGAATAAGCAAAAAGGAATTAGTTTTTGCCCTGCTTCTTACCGCAGCAGTTACCGTCCTGTTTTATTTTATACTTGACTTTTTCTCAACCGCAAATATCCTTCCGAGCACCGTTTCCGTTACAACAAGCTTCCTTGCCGCTTATCTCACCTTCAGAAGAAGCCCTTATTTTGCTTTGGTGTATGCGCTGAATGACATTGTGCTTATCGTGCTTTGGATACTAGCAAGTCTTACGGATATCTCCTATATTTCCGTAATAGTCTGCTTCGGGATTTTTCTTATCAATGACCTTTACGGTTTTTATAACTGGAAGAAAATGGAGAAGGCGCAGAGCAAAAAGCAACCTATCGGCTGAAACTGTTGCCCTTGCATCACAAAACGCCGTTTTAATTTATTTTAATTTTTGGTTTAAAGTTTATTGACAAATCAACACCTGTCGTATATAATATATCCATAGTCAAGGTTGTTTGTTCAGGCTGATTGAACCTCTCAGATATATTTCAGTAATTTGAATCGGAGGTACAGACTATGACAATAATCGCTTTCAAGCATAAGAAGAAAGAAAAGAAGGCCACAGAGAAGAGAAAGAAATAAGTCTTTCCCCATTTGTCAGAAATACCGTGTCAAGGACGATTATTACAACCGAAGCTATATAAGAGGTAACTGTTTACATAAAGGTCAATCACGAGCAAGCTTTTCCTTGACATGGAACAAAAACACCATATCATTCTCTCCCTCTTTTTCTGTTGCCGCATCCGTTTACGGGTGCGGCAACACCTTTTTTCCGAAAAGAAAGTAAAAGGATAAAAATATTCAAATCAGATGAATATTTCTTTGAAAATATTCATAAAAACCCTTGACTTTTGCATAAAAATGCGTATAATCATATGCATACGAAAATTTACGGGGCACTTATCCCCTTTAAGAAAGGAGACGGCGAAGGCACAGAAAGCCTCGTCGGAAAGAAAAAATGGCTATTAAGAAGGATAAAAAGGATATCAAAAAAATCGTACTTGCATACTCAGGCGGTCTTGATACATCAATCATCATCCCCTGGCTCAAGGAAAACTACAACAATGCTGAAGTAATTGCAGTTTCAGGTGACGTAGGTCAGGGCACAGAGCTTGACGGTCTTGAAGAAAAGGCAATTGCAACAGGTGCTTCAAAGCTTTACATCGAAGACCTCAACAAGGAATTCGTTGAGGATTACATCTACCCCACCCTTAAGGCTGGTGCAGTTTACGAGGGTATGTACCTCCTCGGCACATCCTTTGCACGTCCCATCATCGCAAAGAGAATTGTTGAAATTGCTCTTGCAGAAGGTGCTGACGCTATCTGCCACGGCTGTACAGGTAAGGGTAACGACCAGGTACGTTTTGAGCTTGCTATCAAGGCATTCGCTCCCGATATGGAAATCATCGCTCCCTGGAGAACTTGGGAATTCAAGAGCCGTGAGGAAGAAATCGAATACGCTATTGCTCACAACATTCCCCTTAAAATTACAAGAGAGACTAACTACTCAAAGGATAAGAACCTCTGGCACCTTTCACACGAGGGTCTCGACCTTGAGGATCCCGCAAACGAGCCCAAGTATGAGGAAATCCTTGAGATGGGCGTAACTCCCGAAAGCGCTCCCGACGCTCCCACATACATCACAATCGGCTTTGAAAAGGGCGTTCCCACAACACTCAACGGTGAGAAGCTTGACGGCCCCGCAATGGTTAAGGCTCTTAACGAAATCGGCGGTGCAAACGGTATCGGTATTTCAGATATGGTTGAAAACCGTCTCGTTGGTATGAAGAGCCGTGGCGTTTACGAAACACCGGGCGGAACAATCCTCTACAAGGCTCACGAAATGCTCGAGCAGCTCTGCCTTGACAGAGACACCGCTCACCTCAAGAGTCAGCTTGCAGTCAAGTATGCAGAGCTTGTTTACTACGGTCAGTGGTTCACAACCTGCCGTGAGGCTCTTGCAGCATTCGTTGACAAGACACAGGAAACCGTTACAGGTGAGGTTAAGCTCAAGCTCTACAAGGGCAACATCATCGGCGCAGGTATGAAGTCACCCTACTCACTTTACAGCGAGGAAATGGCAACATTCGATGCTGACAATGTTTACGATCAGTACGATGCAGAGGGCTTCATCAACCTCTTCGGTCTTCCCCTTAAGGTTAAGGCTATGCTTTCAAAGGATTGGGATATTAAGTAAAAAAATTCAAGGGTCTGTTTTCAGCAGACCCTTGTTGTTTTAGATACTGTAGGGACACGGCTCGCCGTGTCCGCAAAACGGTTGAAAAACCCATAAATAATAAACTGAATTATTGAATATACCGCAGTTTTATGCTATAATTTTAAAATAACGGTAAAATTGAAAAAGAGGATACGATACAAAATGTGAGCGGACACGGCAAGCCGTGTCCCTACCGTAACCCCGATTATATGAGGTGCTTTTATGAAGGGTAAGATAACACGAAAGACGTTGCGGTTGCGTAACTTTGATTACTCATCAAACGGCATGTACTTTATAACCATTTGCTCTTACGGTAAATATAATCTATTTGGAAACATCAACAACGGGATGATGCACTTATCCGAAATGGGAAAAATTGCAGAAGAAGAAATCGCAAATGCAAACTATAAACGAGCAGAACATTTTATTGAAATAACCAAATATGTTATTATGCCCAACCATATACATATGATTATTCAGATTTTCAATCCTGATTTATTTCGTGAATATCAAAGTGAAGCCTTTGCATCTCCTTCTTCACAATCTATCTCTTCTGTTGTACGGTCATATAAAGCGGCAGTTACAAAACGTATACACGAAACCATCAAATCAGATACAATATATCAAATATGGCAACCACGATATTACGACAATATTATAAGAAATGAAAAAGCCTATCAGGAAATATGGAACTATATTGATTCGAATGTTTCACGATGGGAAGAAGATAAATTTTATATGATATGATTCTGTAGGGACACGGCTTGCGTGTCCGCAAAGCACTCAAACTTCAGATACACAGGAGGAAACCACTATGCCACTCTGGACAGGACGCTTTAAAAAGTCCCTTGACAAAAAAACCAACGATTTCAACTCATCAATTCCCTTTGACTGCCGTATGGCACAGCAGGACATCCGCGGCTCCGTTGCTCACGCAACAATGCTCGGCAAGCAGGGAATTATTGATAAAAGTGAGAGCGATAAAATTGTTGCCTCTCTCAAGGAGATTGCCGCTGACCTTGAAAGCGGTGCTCTTGAAATTGATATGACCGCCGAGGATATCCACACCTTTGTTGAAGGCGAGCTTACAAAACGCATCGGCGACAGCGGTAAGAGACTTCACACCGCAAGAAGCCGTAACGATCAGGTTGCCCTTGATTTAAGGCTTTATCTTCTTGATCAGAGCAAGGTGCTTGAGGAATCAATCAAGGCTCTTATTGAGGTTATTGTGCTTAAGGCAGAGGAAAACTACGACGCAGTTATGCCCGGGTACACCCACCTTCAGCGTGCACAGCCCGTAACCTTCGGCCATCACCTTATGGCTTATGCAAGTATGCTTATGCGTGACCTTTACAGACTTTACGACTGCAAAAAGAGAATGGCAGTTTCTCCCCTCGGCTCGGGCGCACTTGCAGGTACGACCTATCCCCTTGACAGAGAGTACGTTGCCGAGCATCTCGGTCTTAACGGTGTGAGCGACAACAGCCTTGACGGCGTAAGCGACAGAGACTACGCTCTTGAATTACTCTCAGTGCTTTCAATTATTATGGTGCACCTTTCTCGCTTCTCCGAGGAGATTATTGCCTGGTGCTCATGGGAGTTCAAGTTCATTGAGCTTGACGACGCCTTCTCAACGGGCTCAAGCATTATGCCCCAGAAGAAGAACCCCGACATTGCCGAGCTTGTACGCGGCAAGTCAGGCAGAGTTTTCGGTGATCTGCAAACCCTTCTTACCGTTATGAAGGGCATTCCCCTTGCATACAACAAGGATATGCAGGAGGACAAGGAAGCAATTTTTGATGCACTTGATACAGTTATTATGTGCCTTGACACCTTTGCACCTATGCTTGAAACCGCAACGGTGCTTCGTGAGAATATGAGAAATGCGGCGGCAAGAGGCTTTATCAATGCCACCGACGCTGCTGACTACCTTGTTTACAAGGGACTGCCTTTCCGTGATGCTTACAAGGCAACGGGTATGCTTGTTGCTACCTGTATTGATAAGGGACTTACCCTTGAAACTCTCCCCATAGAGGAATACAAGGCTGTCTGTGATCTTTTTGAGGAGGATGTATATACGGCGATTGACCTTGACGAATGTGTGAGAAAGAGGACTGTCAAGGGCGGACCTTCACCTGAGTGTGTGATGAATGAGGTTAAGGCGCTGAAAAAGAAAATTGCAGAGTGGGCATAAACAAGTAAAGTTTTGGTCAAGCTTTTACAAAAGCTTGTGGGGTGTGGGGCAAAGCCCCACAACGAGCAAATAAAACACAAAAAACAACCGTTGATTAAAGTCAACGGTTGTAATTTTTTTACTTTTCAATATTATCAATTAAAAACTTTCTGATTTCAGAAACGGCATTTTTGTTTTCATTAACCTTATTTTTATCTTCCTTGCGAGATACAGAAAGCAATTTTATAACACCGAAAACACTTGCATTTTCACCTGCTTTTCCAACTTCGATATTAACCGCAAAAGAATAACTGCAAACAGGTCTATCCTTACATTCTTTGCTATCTATTTCGTAAACGTATTTTGTTTTTATAAACTTGCCTTGCTGTTTCGCCTTTGTTTTGTAGACTTTTATAGCTTCATCAATTCTTGTCCGTGCTTCTGACTCAGCCTTTACAAGTAGCTTCTCGTTTGAAGCCTTAAGCTTACGGTTTTGCTTTTCAAGTTCCTTTTCATAATCGATATCCTCGTCACCTATGATTTTATCTTTCCAATACATTTTTATAAGTCTTTTTGTAGCTGTTGATTTTGTTATTATACCTGGTGTGAAAAACCGGCTTGTTTTTTCGTTTGTAGCTATGAGAAAATACGCTTTGTAATGGTCTTTCCAGCTACCCGCAATTCCTGTTCTGATTTGTTGTATTTCATCCCATCTATAATGATATCTTTTAAAAAACAAAAAATAAATTGCAATACCCTCTTCGTCAGCAACATAATAGTTGGGTTCTATTAAAGAAAACAAACCAACAGCTATAATGAAAGTTATAATTACAGGAGCCGGGTTATTTACGTCTTCGGAAAGAGTCACGATTACGAGAAGACAAAAAACTATTGCGGTTATCCATATTATAAATCTTTTATCAAACGCAAAACTCTTCTTCATTTCTTTCTCCTTTCATTCAACTTCTTTACAATATAATTCTATGCTATATACCCTTTAAAGTCAATGTCAAATAACATACTATTTCTTTTAAAAAGTATGAAATTCCATGCTTTTCAACACAAAAAAATACCATTGCCGTTTATTCAGCAATGGCATTTAATTTTTTCATCGCTCGCCGCGGGGCATTCTTTTTGCTGGCGCGCAAAAAGAATCAAAAACGCGCTTACTTTTAATCCTTGATTTTACTCAAAAATGCTTTCAATCTTTCCGTCTGCGGATTAGTGATAAGCTCCTGTGCCTCGCCCTCTTCAGCAATAACACCGTCATCCATAAACACAATGTAATCCGAAACCTCTTTGGCAAAATTCATCTCGTGAGTAACAATAACCATCGTCATCTTCTTTTCCGCAAGCTCACGGATAACCTTAAGAATCTCACCCGTAAGCTCCGGGTCAAGAGCACTCGTCGGCTCGTCAAAGAAAAGTATCTTCGGCTCAAGCGCCATCGCTCTTGCAATGGAAACTCGCTGCTGCTGACCGCCCGAAAGCTCGCAAGGATAGTGGTCAATCTTATCTGAAAGTCCCATATCGGAAAGAAGCTTCAATGCCTTTTCGTCAATTTCTTTCAATATCTGCTTCTTGTTCTGCTTGTAATCAGGTCTCTCCTTCGCCTTAAGCTTAACGGCAAGGGTCACATTGTCAAGGACATTGTACTGTGGAAAAAGGTTGAACTGCTGAAAAACAAGACCGATTTTAAGTTGCTTTTCTCTTATCTCTTTTGCCTTGCGGGTAGTCTTATCCTCGCCGTCAAAAATCACATCGCCGTCAACCATAATCTTACCGCTGTCGGCAGTTTCAAGGAAGTTGATGCACCTTAAGAGAGTTGTTTTACCGCTGCCCGAGGAGCCGATAACGGACATAACCTGTCCTTCCTCAAGCGAAAGGGAAATGCCCTTGAGAACCTCGTTTTTACCGAAGCTCTTTTTAAGCTTTGTAACTTCAAGTATAGACATCTTTTCCCCTCCTTAACCTTTGAAATAATCAAGCTTCTTTTCGATTCTGCCGAAAACAATTGTAAGAAGTCCGTTGAAAAGAAGATAGAATAAGCCTGTATAGAACAAGGGCCAGAGAAGTCCGTCACTCTTGATGAATGCCTGACCCGCCCAGATAATCTCATAAACCGAAATAACTCGTGCAAGAGATGTATCCTTTACAAGGGTGATAATTTCGTTGCTCATAGGCGGAATGATTCTCTTTATAACCTGCAGAAGCACAACCTTGAAGAAGGTCTGGCTCTTTGTCATACCGAGCACCTGACCTGCCTCGTACTGTCCCTTGGGAATGCTTTCGATGCCGCCGCGGTAAATCTCGGAGAAATAGCAGGCATAGTTGATAACAAAGGAAACGATAACTGCAGGGAAACGGTCAAAGCCCTCAAGCCCTGCTACCCACTGTATAAGAGCATTTGTTGAGCCGAGACCCTCTGCCCATGAGGCAAGAAGTCCGGGACCGTAGAAAATAACAATTACCTGAAGCATAAGCGGTGTGCCTCTGATTACCCATACAAGAAACTTTGAGGCATACTTTACAGGTGCAAATCTGCTCATTGAGCCGAAGGCTATCACAAGACCTAAGGGAAGAGCAAAAAGCAGAGTAAGAGCAAATATTTCAAGCGTCACTCCGAAGCCCTCAAGAAGACTCAGCGTAACCTTCCATAATGTACCAAAATCCATATTGATGTTCCTTTTCTTTATTTTTTATCTGTAGTCAACCAATTAGTTAGCGCGTGTAATACGAAAAAGTTTTTCAGTAATATCCTTCCGCCTTTTCGGATTGCAACCGATAACTAACCGACGGGAAGACAGAGGGCACAAGCCTTCTGTCTTCCTCGTAAAAATATTACTTTTTTTCAACTTTGATTATGCAAGAGTAAGCTCGTACTCTGCTGCAAGATCCTTAAGTGTGCCGTCTGCGATAAGGTCAGCCATAATCTTGTTAACCTCTGCAGTAGCGTCTGAATCCTTACGGAAAGCAATACCGTATTCTTCTGTTGAAAGCTCAATAGCATAACCGCAGTCAGCATATGATGTGCCTTCGCCTGTCATAGCGTTTGCCATTGTGATATCGATTACACAAGCATCAGCCTTGCCGCTTGCAACCTCAAGGAGAGCTGCTGACTGTGTTTCACAAGCAATGTAGTTTGCAATCTCAAGAGCCTGAACTTCCTTTTCACCTGCTGAGCCTGCTTCTGCTGTGAACTTAAGGTCTGCAAGTGAAGCAGCGTCTGCATAGTTAGCAAGAGCGTCCTTCTTCATTACAACAACCTGTGCGTTCTTAACGTATGCGTCTGATACGCTTGCGTTTGCAAGAGCCTCGTCAGTAATTGTCATACCGTTCCAGATGCAGTCGATATCCTTAGCAGCAAGCTCGATGAACTTGTTGTCCCAGTTGATTTCGATGAATTCAACCTCAACGCCGAGCTTTGCAGCTACTGCCTGAGCAAATTCTGTGTCAAAGCCGGTCCATGCGCCGTTTTCGTCCTTGAAGTTCATGGGAGCGTAGTCTGTCATACCAACAACAAGCTTACCCTTTTCCTTGATGTATGCAAGGTCGGATGCTGCGTTA
Organism: Acutalibacteraceae bacterium; assembly: GCA_045658745.1. Taxonomy (GTDB): domain Bacteria; phylum Bacillota; class Clostridia; order Oscillospirales; family Acutalibacteraceae; genus UBA6857. The sequence continues at coordinate 21,618 of JAZOVO010000062.1, forward strand.
CCGTCTGTTGCGTTACCTGCTGTTGCGTTGCCGTCTGTTGTCTTGTCGCCGCATGCTGCAAATGCAAAGCACATTACAACTGCGAGAGCTGCGAGAATGAGAGCAATAAGTTTCTTTTTCATAATAATTTCTTCCTTTCAAAAATTGAAAATTATATTGCGAAATGTTTTTTCGCTTTAGCGTGTTAACATACTAACACAATAAAGTACAAAAGTCAAGCGTTTTTTAAAAAAATAATTCAACTGCCTTGATTACGGCAGGAAAGTTTAGTATAATCGTTAATAATAAGGAAAACAAAGGAGAGATTCCATGTCAAACCAATGCGAAAGCTGTGCATACTATGACTATGACGAGGAGTATGACGAATATTACTGCACGGTAAATATGGACGAGGATGAAATTGAAAAGTTTATGTCCGGCTCCTATGATTCCTGCCGTTACTACTCGCCCTATGATGAATACAAAATAGTCCGCAAACAAAATTGAGGTGAAAATATGAAATCGTTAAAATATCTCTACAAAATCGGCAGAGGCCCCTCCTCCTCCCACACGATGGGACCCGATAAGGCCGCACGCTATTTTAAAGAGCGCAACGCCGATGCAGACAGCTACAAGGTAATCCTTTACGGCTCCCTTTCCTCAACGGGCAAGGGACACAAAACCGATGAGGCTATCCTTGATGTGTTTGAGGGAACAAAAATTGACCTTGTTTTCGGGCCTCACGAAACAGACGGTCTCCCCCACGAAAACACAATGGACTTTTTCGCCTACAAGAACGGTAAGGAAACCGACTTCAAGCGCATTATGTCCGTCGGCGGAGGTCAGATTGTTGTTGAAGGCGACTCGGAAATTGAGGAAGAGGACATCTATCCCGTCAACACCTTCGGTCAGATTGCGGAATACTGCAACACACACAACATCAGGCTTTATGAATATATTGAAAAATACGAGGGTGAGGAAATCTGGCCCTATCTTCACGAAATATGGAAGGCAATGAAAAACGCCATCAACGCGGGACTTTCCACAAGAGGCGTCCTTGACGGCGGTCTCGGTGTTGAAAGAAAGGCTCAGTTCCTTTACAATCAGTCCCACATTGACGAAAGTGACATCACAAGAGAAAACCGCCTCGTGTGTGCCTACGCCTTTGCCGCAAGTGAGCATAATGCAGGCGGCGGTGTAATTGTAACCGCACCCACCTGCGGAGCCTGTGCCGTGCTTCCCAGCGTGCTTAAATATATGCAGGACAAAAAGCGCTTCTCCGATGATGACATCTGCCGTGCCCTTGCTGTCGGCGGACTTGTGGGCAACCTTGTAAAAACCAATGCTTCCATAAGCGGTGCGGAATGCGGCTGTCAGGCGGAAATCGGAACTGCCTGCTCAATGGCAGCAGCGGCTCTCTGCGAGCTTTTCCATATGGGTATCGGTCAGATTGAATATGCCGCTGAGGTTGCAATGGAGCATATGCTCGGTCTTACCTGCGACCCGGTCTGCGGACTTGTGCAGATTCCCTGCATCGAGCGTAACGCCGTTGCCGCAATGCGAGCAATCAACGCGCTTTCCCTTGCAAACTTCCTTTCAACAACCCGTAAAATCAGCTTTGACACCGTTGTTGAAACAATGTACAAAACAGGCAAGGACTTAAAGGCAATCTACCGCGAAACCTCAAAGGGCGGACTTGCAGAAACCTATTTTCAGCAGGGCAGTTAATTGATAATCAACGTAAAAAAACAGGGCATCATCTGATGCCCTGTTTTTTATGTCTTTCGTTATTATCTCATGGCAACTAATTCCTTGCCGTACTTGCTTTCGTACTTATCCTGATAATAGTTTTCGTGTGACACTTCAATTTCCTCACCGTCAACGGTAGCTACCGTGCATCCTCGCTGATAGCCTATAAAGGCTGTAGTAACATAAGCAATATAGTCAATGCTCATACCGTAAACAAGCTTTACACCCTTGTATTCAACCGTACCGTTATTGATATGGTCGTGACCGCAGAAAATTGCCTTTGTTGAACCAAGCTCAAGGACTGTTTCAAAGAAATTGTCTGCGAAGGGACTGCTGCAGGTCGGCTCACGGTGCTCGCCCGTAATGTGTATTACATCGTCGGTGTTGCCGTTTGCCTTGTACTCCTCCCAGGCAATACCGAATTCCTCAAGAGGAATATGGAAGAATGCAAGTGAGGTGAACATAGGCTCTGCAGGATTTATTGCCTTGTTGTAAGCGTCAATTTCGTTGACCTTTGACTTATACCACTCAATCTGATTGTCGTGGAAATTATCGTAGTTACCCGTTATGCCGAGAAGGTCATCCTTTCTGTAATCGTTTGAGTCCATACAGAAAAGAGCATTTTTTACAATACCGTCGCTACCCTTGACCTTGATGATATAGTTACCTACGCCGTCAACATCCTCAGGACCCTTTTTGAAAAGTGAATACTGAAGCTCCTCATTGCTCCAGATATCGCCGATCTGATCTCTTGTATGGGTACTGTAAGCCTCTGTATCGTGGTTACCGAAAAGAGGTGCATAATAAACACCGAGAGCTTCAAGCAGAGTAATAAGAAGCTTTGTTGAAGCCTCATTGTTGAGTGAGCCGCCCTGGAAGGGCACGGGGTAAACCATATCACCCGTAAGCACAACAAGGTCGGGCTTTTCATATCTGAGCATTGCCGCAACTGCATTCATTGCTCTGCGGTCAAATACCTTACTGAGCGCACCGCCGCCGATATGGATATCGGTAAGCTGAACAATCTTAAGAGGTCTGTCGGTGTTGAACACCCAGCCGTCTGCATCCTCAGAGGGAACAAGTCTGTCCGCGTCATATTCAACTGCACCGAAGGATTTTGCATAGGCGTTGCTTGTAATATTGATGCCCTCTGTCACGGGAGCAAAAAGAAGGGCAACGGATGTAATTATACTGAGACAGACCGAAACAAATTTTGTAACAAATCCTGACATATTTTCTCTCCTTTAAATTCTGCAAAAATCAAACCAGGGTGACAGCTTACTGCCACCCTGAACTGTTACCACTGCATTGTAACGCTTTCCTTCTCGTACTTACTGGGATACTTATCCTGATAGTAGTTCTCAAGAGTGATATCCTCAAGCTCACCGTCAGCACCGAGCTCGATAACTGTACAGCCGCGCTGAGCGCCCTTTGCGTTAAGGTCGGTGTAAGCAAGGTAGTCGATGCTCATACCGTAAACAAGGTTGATGCCCTTATACTCAAGAATTACGTTGTTGATGTGGTCGTGACCGCAGAAGGTAGCCTTTGTTGAGCCAAGCTCAAGCATTGTTTCAAAGAAGTTTTCGGAATAGATACCGCAGAAGGACTTCTCATCCTCCTCGTGGAGATAACCGTCCTTATACTTTACGTTTTCTGTATCCTTATAGCCGTTTGCTCTGTATTCGTTCCATGCCATACCGTATTCCTCAAGAGGAATGTGGAAGAAAGCAAGTGAGGTGAAGATATCGTCGCCGTCATTGTTTGCTGCATCGATAGCAAGAACGCTTTCCTTGTACCAGTTGATCTGGCTTTCCTTGATGTTGTCGTACTTCCACTGGATGCCGAGCACGTCGCCGTCGGTGTAAGCGTGTGAGTCGAGGAGGTAGAAGGCATTCTTAACCTTACCGTCTGTACCCTTTACCTTAATGATGTAGTTACCGAAGCCGTCGATATCAGCGGGACCCTTCTTGAAGAGTGAATACTGAAGATCCTCTGCACCCCAGAGGTCAGCAACAGCCTCTCTGTCGTGTGTGCCGTAGAACTCTGAATCGTGGTTACCGAAAACAACTGCATAATATACGCCGAGGGTCTCAAGAAGCTCGATAAGCATCTCGGTTGAAAGGCTGTTGTTGAAGGTACCTGCCTGGAAGGGCACGGGATAAGCCATATCACCTGTGATAACAACAAGGTCGGGCTTTTCAGCGGTAAGCATTGCTGCAACAGCATTCATTGCCTTCTTGTCCTTTTCAATTGAGAAAGCTCCGCCGCCGATATGAATATCGGTAAGCTGAACAATCTTGAAATCACCGTCTGTTGTGAAGGTCCAGCCCTCCTCGTCCTCTGTGGGAACAAGCTGATTTTCGTAAACAACCTTGTCAAATGACTTTGCATAATCAAAGTTGCCCTTGATGATTGTTTCGGTAATAGGTGTGAAGGTTAATGAAATTGTTGTGATGATGCTCATAACAAAGCCGAGCATTTTCATAATAAAGTCGTTCATAGTTTTACTCCTTTTCTTTTTTTGTTTGCAAAAGAATTATATATTAACTTAACCGAAAATTCAATATAAATTTATAAAATTTATGCTCTTGCAACCATTTCGCCGTAAAGCTCTTTTTCTTCCTTGATGAATTTTTCGATTGCTTCAACCGAGGGCATAGCAGCCGAGCAGCTATGAGCGGAGATAAGCATTGAAGCAGAGGCTGTGCCGAATTCAAGGGCGTCAATCATTTCCCAACCCTCAAGAAGACAGCGGATGAATGCACTTGCATAGCCGTCGCCGCCACCGAAGCCCTTCATTGCCTTTACGGGGAAGGGCTTTATTGAATAGCTCATACCGTCGTTGGTATAAGCCGTTGAGCCGTCCTTACCGTGCTTGATAATAACAATCTTTGCACCGTAGGAGTGCCAGAGCTTTGCGCTTTCCTCGTCAGTTTTGCATACGCCCGTGATTGCTTCCGTAAGGTCATATTCCTCGCGTGAGCCGAGGATAATATCGGCATTACGTGCCACCATCTGATAATAAACAGAGATTTCATCCTTGTTCTTCCATGTGTATGCACGGTAGTCAATATCAAAAATAACAACAACGTTATTCTTCTTTGCAAGCATCATTGCCTTGAGAGCTGCATCTCTTGAGGGACTCTTTGAAAGAGCTGTACCGGAAATTACGATTGCCTTTGCAGAGGCTATGTACTCCTCGTCAACCTCCTCAGGCTCGAGCATAAGGTCAGCAATTGAATCGCGGTACATAAGAATTGAGGACTCTGTAGGGCTCTTGATTTCAGTAAAGGTAAGACCGATTTTCTCGCCGTTCTTTGCTCTGAAAATATGTGAGGTGTCGATACCGTCATTCTTGAAGTAGTTAACAACAAAGTCACCGTGCTGGTCATCGGAAACCTTGCCGATGAAGCCTACCTTTTTACCGAGACGTGCAAGGCCTACTGCAATGTTTGCAGGTGAGCCGCCTACATACTTGTTGAAGTTGCAGCTTTCGGAAAGAGGCTTGTTCATATCTGTGGGGTTGAAGTCGATTGCAACTCTGCCTATGGGGATTACATCAAGGGGCTTGCTCTGGTCAAATTCTACGTATTTCATTTCTGTTTTCTTCCTTTCAATGAATGATTATCTCGTTTTACTCTGCTTTTCCAACGGAGTAAAAAATTTCCATATGCTTTTTAGCGTTCTCATAGGCGCCTTCAATCTCTCTTGTGTGAAGGTCGTAGTAGCCCTTGATTTCGCCCTTTTCATAGCCCTCTCTTACCTTTCTTTCGCTTGAAGCAAAGGTAGCGGTGGCTATGTTGATTTTCTTGATACCGTTCTGATGACAGCGGATAAAGTCATCCTCACTTATACCCGTTCCGCCGTGAAGCACAAGAGGCACCTCAACAAGACGGTCAACCTCGGAAAGAATGTCAAAGCGGAGCTCGGGCTCATCCTTATAAAAGCCGTGAGCATTACCGATAGCAATTGCAAGGCAGTCAACGCCTGTTCTCTCGCTGAAAAGCTTTGCCTGCTCGGGTGAGGTGCAGCGCATTGCAATATCAACGCTTCCGTCCTCACTGCCGCCTACGCAGCCGATTTCAGCCTCAACGGCGGCACCTGTGCTCTTTGCCATTTCCACAACGGCCTTTGTCATTTCCACGTTCTTTTCAAAGGGAAGATGAGAGCCGTCAAACATAACGGAGGTAAAGCCCAAGCGCAAAGCCTGTCCGATACATTCAAGGCTTGTTCCGTGGTCAAGGTGAACCGCCACGGGAACACTCGCACCTCTTGCCGCCGCAAGCATTGCGGGGCCGATGACGTGAAGCGGTGAGTGATTGAGTCTCACCTCGGCAATCTGCAGAATAATCGGTGAGCGTGTTTCCTCGGCGGCCTTTATCACGCCGAGAATCATTTCCATATTTGCTACGCTGAATGAGCCTACGGCATAATTGCCCTCCTCAGCCTTTTCAAGCAAATCCTTCATATTACAAAGGGGCATATATTTTCTCCTTTCACGAAAGAGCTTATTGATTTTTATTCAATCGACTTAAGGGATTCAACCATATCAACCTTCTGCAGCTTTTTGTGAAGGAGGATATTGACGGTCATCGAGAAAACGAAGGCGAGGGCGGCGGCATAAAGGAAGCAGGAAAGCGGAAGTCCTCTGCCGTACATAATGATATCAACCTCTGCCATACTGATGACAACAAAATGAAGCCCTATACCGCAGAGAAGACCCTCGACTATACCTATTATAGTAAGGATAATGTTCTCTCGGAAAATATAGGCGGAAACCTCAAGGTCATCAAAGCCGAGCACCTTTATTGTTGCAATCTCTCTCAGACGTTCGGTAATATTTATAATAGAAAGGTTATAAAGAACAATGAAGGCCAGAAGTCCCGAGCATACAATAAGAATAAGCACAACTATGCTGATTGAATCAAGAGTGTTCTGGAAGGAGCTTTCAATCTGACTTGTATAAGCCACGGCGCTGATTTCATATTCGTCCATCAGCTTTTTTGCGAGGTCATTTTTAGCCGACGCCTCCATATTCTGATCCGCAAGATTTGCCGTTATATAATTGTATGCAGGATTTGAGCCGAAGACAGCGGTGTAAACATCCCTCGACATATAAATATAATGGAGAGCATAGTTTTCCGTAACCGCCGCAACGGGCACGTTAACACCCTGCTCGTCATTAATCATAATACGGATTACATCACCGGGGCCGATTTTAAGGCTGTCGGCAAGCTTTTCCGTAATAATCGCACCCGAGGGTGAAAGAGAATAAGGATTTTTACCTGCCCTGTCGCGAAGCCTGATGTAATTGTTAACATCAGCCGCATTCTGCGGAACGATAATATAGGTTTCCATTTCCTCGTCGCTGTAAGCGCTGACGGTGTTGTAAACCGTCATATAGTTGAGCATTGCCGAGGAAATCGCAGGGTCGGAGGAGACTATATCCATCGCCTCACAGTCCGTTACCGTTGTGTCATAGCCGCCGTTGAGAACAATCTGCATATCGTACTGCCATACACTGTCCTCATCGGTGAACTGATACTGCAAGGTTCTGTCAATCGAGCTGTCAAGTCCGAAGGCGGCAACAAGAAGCGCCGTACAGCCCGCAACACCCATGGTAGCCATAAAGAAGCGCTTTATGTTACGGAAAACATTACGGAAGGTCACCTTCCAGGTGAAGCTGAGCCTTGTCCATATAAAGGGAATATTTTCAAGGAACACCCTCTTGCCGGACTTAGGCGCCTTTGAGCGCATAAGGGATGAGGGCACAACCTCAAGGCTCTTGTGACAGGTATACCAGGTTGCGTAAACCGTAGTTGCAATCGAAATCACAATACCGAGAAGAGCGTACACAAAGCGGTAGCTTATAAGAATATTCGGCACGGCAAAAAGTATGCCGAAGGCAAGGGAGAACATTGTCGGGAAAAGCACAAAGCCGAGGAAGGAGCCGGAAACCGAGCCGATTAACGAGGCAAGCAGAGCAAAGACAATATACTTTGTTATAATCTCGTTATCGGTAAAGCCGAGCGCCTTGAAGGTACCGATTCTCGTTCTCTCCTCCTCAATCATTCTGGTCATTGTATTAAGGCATACAAGTGCCGCAACAATGAAGAAGAACCAGGGGAAAATAAGTGAAATAGCGGCAATTCTGTCAGCCATCTGACCGTAGGCCTCAAAGCCCGAAAGTGCCTCCTCTCTGTCGCTTACATACCATTTAGCATTATCAAGATTAAGCAGGAACTCCTTTGCTTCGTCAAGCTGATTACGCGCCTGCTCAAGCCTTGTTGTAGCATCGTTCCTTGCCTTTTCAAATTCAGCCTGAACGGTGGGCGCCTTTTCCTTTGCCATAAGGACGCTTGTCTCATAGGTGTTTATCTGATTTTTCATATCGGAAAGTTGCGAAAGCACCTCAAGCTCACCGAACTGAATATTGTAGCCCGCCTCGGTAAGCTGCTTTTCAGCCTCGTCAAGCTGCACCTTTGCAACGGAAAGCTTTGCCTCAAGCTGCTTGAGCTCACTTACCATCTGCTCCGCCTTGTCAAGCTCCGCCTTTTTGGCGGCAAGCTCGGTTTTTGCAGCGGCAAGCTCGGATTTTGAGTTTGCAAGCTTTACTTCAAAGCTCTGAAGCTGAGGCTCCATATAGGCCATCATTTCCTCAGCCGTACCGACCGCGGTAAGGGAGTTGATTGTGCTCATAATTGCATCAACCTCAGCGCCGATAAGACCCGACTGCTCAAAGCGGTTGATGATATCGCCGACGGTGTTATCCTGAGTACTGTTGAACTGATCCATTGCCGAGCGGGTTGTTGCAATAAGGTCCTCAAAATAGGAAACCGTTGTAAGCAATGTGTTAACCTGCAGGCTTGCAACGTTGTACTCGGTCTTTGCCGTTTCAAGCTGGACCTCAGCGTTGGAATTCTCCTGCACCTTTTTCATTGCGTCGTTATATTCGTTACGCTTTGCTTCCCATGAGGCGTACTGTGTGGAATGCTCAAGCTTGCTTGCGTCAATCTTCTGCGCCGCCTCGGTAGCCTTTTCGTTATACTGTCTTTTGTATTCAACAAGATTTTTGTCGCCGTTTTCAGCCATATCAAGAATCTGCTCAACCTGCTGTCTGCCGTTTTCAATCTGAAGCTCAACGTCAGCCTTTGTTGTAGCATATTCAATTTCGGCATCAGCAACCTTAACGGTGTATTCCGCCTTGAGGGCGCCGATTCTTTTTGAAAGCACCTCCTGCGAAATCTGTGAGATATAATCGGTATATCTGCCTATATAATCCTTATACTCATCGGAATAAGGGTCAAGCTTTTCGCTGTCCTTGACCTTCACGTACATTGCGGAGTAATAATCCTGAAGGAAATTATCCGCGGGAACATAACAGAAGGCGCCAAGCTTACCTGTACCTACCGTGGACGAGCCTCTGTCGTATGAAATGAAAAGCGGGCTTCTGATAATTCCTACAATTGTATATTCCGTATTGGCAAGTGAGGAGCTGATATCAACACCGTCACCGCTTATTGAAAGCACCGCTCCGATTTTAAACTCCTCGGGCGTTGAAAGCATACTCGCGTCAACAAGGCACTGGTCGGGACCCGTAGGCCAGTTACCCTCAATGAGCTGAGGACGGTTTATGTAGCTTCTGTCGTCGGTGCCCGAAAGAGCAGCATACGCCTTGTTCATATCAAGGGCAAGGGCTCTTATTGCAAGCTCGGAGCCGTCAATATCGCTGACAATTTCTCCGTTGATTTTTACAACACCGTCAACAAACTTCTGTCCCGCAACGCTTTCCACACCGTTGATTGACTGCACGGTGGCAATTTCATCATCGGTAATACCCGCCGTTGAAATAACCTGAATGTCCATACTGTTGGTATCAATAAAGTATTTTTCAACGGTATCAAGCATATCCGGAGCAGTTGCATTTGTACCCACAAAAAAGCTTACGCCGAGGGCAACAATTGCAATCACCGAAAGAAACCTTGAACGGCTGTGTTCAATTGTTCTGATAGCGTCGGTTATTAAAACCCTGTTTATTTTCATAATCTTACTTTTTTCCTCATTCTTCGGAATTTTACTGATGTCAGATTGATCTTACCACTCAAGCCTTTCTACGGGTACGGGTCTGTCATTTACCGCAATCTGTACCACTCTGCCCGAGCGCATGGTGATGATTCTGTCTGCCATAGCCGCAAGGGCACCGTTATGAGTGATTACAACAACGGTTGTGCCTGTCTGACGGCAGGTCTGATGCAGAAGTGAAAGTATCTGCTTGCTTGTTTTGTAGTCGAGAGCGCCGGTAGGCTCATCGCAAAGGAGAATCTTCGGATTTTTCGCAAGGGCTCTTGCGATGGAAACTCTCTGCTGCTCACCGCCCGAAAGCTGCGAGGGGAAGTTGTCCATTCTGTCCTGAAGACCTACGCTTTTAAGTATCCTTTCAGGGTCAACGGATTTTTTACACATCTGTGTTGCAAGCTCAACGTTTTCAAGCGCCGTAAGGTTGGGCACGAGGTTGTAGAACTGGAAAATAAAGCCTACGTCATATCTGCGGTAGTCCACGAGGGCATTTTTGTCAAGCTCGTTTATGAGTCTGCCGCCGACCTTCACCTTACCGTCATCGCAGCTATCCATACCGCCAAGAATATTGAGCACCGTGCTTTTACCGGCACCGCTGGTACCGACAATAAGGCAGAACTCTCCCTTTTCAATTGAAAAGCTTACATCGTCAACGGCAGGGATTGTGATTTCTCCTGTCTGATATCTTCTGCTGACACCGTCAAATTCAATAAAACTCATTTTGTCACCCTAATCTTTCAACTTGGTTTCTTTATGACTTCAAGCCGTAATTATCCTGCTCAAAGCTCTTTGCGTCTATAATTTCAGCACTTGCCTGATCCTTGATGATGACGCGGCAGGTGTATGTGTTTTCCACCGTGTAAAGCTGATAAAAAATTCCGCAGCTTCCTACATGGGCAAGAAGCTTTTCTCTGTTTTTTGCCGCAGCATAGCCCTCGCCGTCAACAAGCAATGTAATTTCGGAGAAGTTACTGTTGTAGCTGTCTATATCCTTCACGTAAGAATATGCCTTCACGTCAAAAGCCTTTGCAATATTTGTTATCACCTGAATGCCTATTCTTGTGAGCATAAAGTCGTGGGTAAGTGCCTTCATTGTAACGGTGTAGGTGCCGTCCGCCTCGTTGATAACGCAGCTCTCGTAGTTGTTCTCTGCGCAGTATTTTTTCATATCCTTACGAGCCTCATCGGGCAGATGGGATATAGGCATTGTAAAATTGACAAGCGCATCGGGGTCCTTTGTAGGAATTTCAACAACGGTTGTCTTTTCAACGCCGTCATCAATATAAGTGCTGACCTGAGTAACAACAGAGGGGCTTTCCTCCTGCTGCTGTTCTTTTTTGTCGCTGTATTTGTCAAACAGAATCACGCCGATAAGAACTACCAGCACACATATGGCTATAGCAAGAATTTTCTTCACTTAAAACACACCTTTCGGACGGGTCATTATCCTTAAAATATACACTGACCCATTTTCACAGTTTAATATTGTAGCACAAGCTTTCGGCTTTTTCCATATATATGCTTAAAAATTAACACTTTTTTTCATCTTAAATAAGCACTTCTCAAAACTTGTGTAAAATTTGACAAAAATGACAGAAAATTTTGTCAATCTATATGTAAAAAAACAATAGACTTTTCACTGCATATTTGTTAAAATTCTTAGGAGTGAAAGTGTCTGCATTTTGTGTGCACTTTTCACACCACTAATCTATGTAAATTATTTTTTAGGAGGAGATTCCAATGGCTAAGAAATGGGTATACCTTTTCAAAGAAGGCAACGGCAGCATGAGAGAGCTTCTCGGCGGTAAGAGTGCAAACCTCGCTGAAATGACAAACCTCGGCCTCCCCGTTCCCCAGGGCTTCACAATCACAACAGAAGCATGTACACAGTATTATGAGGACGGTCGTAAGATCAACGACGAAATCGTTGCTGAGATCATGGAAAACATCGACAAGATGGAAGAGATCACAGGCAAGAAGTTCGGTGACCTTGAGAGACCCCTTCTCGTTTCCGTACGTTCAGGCGCTCGCGCATCAATGCCCGGTATGATGGACACAATCCTCAACCTTGGTCTTAACGAAGAAGTTGTTAAGGTTATGGCTGAGAGATCAGGCAACGAAAGATGGGCTTACGACTGCTACAGAAGATTCATCCAGATGTATTCCGACGTTGTTATGGAAGTTGGTAAGAAGTACTTCGAAGAGCTTATCGACAAGATGAAGGAAGAAAGAGGCGTTACACAGGATACAGAGCTTACAGCTGCTGACCTCAAGGAACTCGCAGAACAGTTCAAGGCTGAATACAAGGCAAAGATCGGTTCAGACTTCCCCTCAGATCCCAAAGAGCAGCTTATGGGCGCTGTTCAGGCTGTTTTCCGTTCATGGGACAACCCCCGTGCAAACGTTTACCGTCGTGACAACGATATTCCCTACTCATGGGGTACTGCTGTTAACGTTCAGGCTATGGCTTTCGGTAACATGGGTGAAGACTGCGGTACAGGTGTTGCTTTCACACGTGACCCCGCTACCGGCGAAAAGAAGCTTATGGGTGAATTCCTTACAAACGCACAGGGTGAAGACGTTGTTGCAGGTGTAAGAACTCCGATGCCCATCGCTGAAATGGAAGAAAAGTTCCCCGCTGCTTTCAAGCAGTTCACAGAAGTTTGCGCACTTCTTGAAAATCACTATCACGACATGCAGGATATGGAGTTCACAGTTGAAAACGAAAAGCTCTATATGCTTCAGACAAGAAACGGTAAGAGAACTGCACAGGCTGCTCTTCAGATCGCTGTTGACCTCGTTGCTGAAGGTCACAAGACAAAGGAAGAAGCTGTTGCAATGATCGATCCCAGAAACCTTGACACCCTTCTTCATCCTCAGTTCGACCAGAAGGCTCTCAAGGCTGCTACACCTATCGGCAAGGGTCTTGGTGCATCACCCGGTGCTGCTTGCGGTAAGGTTGTATTCACAGCTGAAGATGCAGTTGCATGGAACGAAAAGGGCGAAAAGGTTATCCTTGTTCGTCTTGAAACTTCACCCGAAGATATCACAGGTATGAAGGCTGCTCAGGGTATCCTTACAGTACGTGGCGGTATGACATCACACGCAGCAGTAGTTGCTCGTGGTATGGGTACTTGCTGTGTATCAGGTTGCCAGGAAATCGCAATGGACGAAGAAAACAAGAAGTTCGTTCTTGCAGGCAAGACCTTCGTTGAAGGCTCAGAGATTTCAATCGACGGTTCAACAGGTAACATCTATGACGGTATCATCCCCACAGTAGATGCTGAGATTTCCGGTAACTTCGGAACAATCATGGGTTGGGCTGACGAATTCAGAACCCTTAAGGTTAGAACAAACGCAGATACACCCGCTGACGCTAAGAAGGCTGTTGAGCTTGGTGCAGAAGGTATCGGTCTTTGCCGTACAGAG
>JAZOVO010000063.1:0-6073 GCA_045658745.1 Acutalibacteraceae bacterium
AACAAACATTGGAATAACTATAATAAATACAAATCCCAGAAACCGTTTATCAAACGCAAAGCTTTTATTCATTTTTTTCTTCACCTTACTTTCATGTTTTAATTTTATTCTATCCTTTCTTTAAAGTCAATGTGAATTTATATACTATTTATTATAAAAAGTATGCTTTTATATACTTTTTGGTATAAAAAAGTACCATTGCCGTTTTTGACAATGGTACTTAATTTTTTATCGCTCGCCGCGTGGCGTCACTTTTTTTGTAAAAAAAGTAACCAAAAAAACTTTACATTTTTGTTCAGATGAACTTCTCAATTGCTTCCATAACAAGGTTGTAAGCCTTTTCAACTACAGCCTCATCACTCTCCTCAAGGTTGAGAAGGGGAGCTCTTACACCACCGAGCTCAAGACCTGCTCTCTTTTTAAGCACAGCCTTTGCAACGGCATACATGTTGCCCACACCTGAGCACATTGTGTATGTAACCTCGTTTACTGCATCCTGAAGCTCTCTTGCTGTTTCAAACTCGCAGTTTTTGATAAGCTCGTCAAGCTTAACATAAAGCTCGGGCATTACACCGTAGGTCCCGCCGATACCGCCCTCAGCACCGATAAGTCTGCCGCCTACGAACTGCTCGTCGGGACCGTTGAAGATAACAATATCCTTGCCTCTCATCTTTGCCTGACGCTTGAACATCTGGATGTCCTGGATGGGCATTGAGGAGTTCTTTACACCGATAACCCTGGGATTCTTGAGCATCTCATCAAAAAGTGAGGCTGTAAGTGCAACACCTGCAAGCTGGGGGATGTTGTAGATAACATAGTCTGTGTTGGGTGCTGCGTCGGAAATTTCGTTCCAGTACTTTGCAATTGCCTTTTCGGGAAGGCGGAAATAGATGGGAGGAATTGTTGCAATGGCGTCAACGCCGAGGCTTTCAGCGTGGCGTGCAAGCTCACAGCTATCCTTTGTGTTGTTGCAGGCAACGTGGGCAATAATTGTAAGCTTACCCTTTGCTACCTCCATAACAGCCTCGAGGGTGTCCTTTCTGTCCTGTACGCTGTGGTAGATGCACTCACCTGAGGAGCCGCCTACATAAAGACCCTTAACGCCCTTTTCCATAAGGAATTCAACGTACTTCTTTGTTCTTTCCTTGCAGATGTTTCCGTCGTCGCCGTAGCAGGCATAAAAAGCGGGAATTATACCCTTGTATTTTTCAAGACTCATTTTAATTAACCTCTCTTTTCAATTTCTTCTAACATTTTGTCAAGCATAATAAGGCATCTGGGCACGTGGAAGGGACCCTTGAAGGTCGATCCGATGCAGGCGGGAAGGGTGGGATTGCCGTCACGTCTCAGATAGCCGTACCATTCACCGCAGGGTGCTGATGCAAAATACTTTCTGCTGTAGTCAAGGAGCTGACCGAAGATATCAAGGTACTTTTCGTCACCTGTATCTCTGTAAATCATAAGTGAAGCGATAAGTGCCTCGTTGTGAGGCCACCAGAGCTTCATATCGTGCTCGTAGGCTTCGGGAGGATTGCCGAGGCAGTCGATAAAGTAAAGGATACCGCCGAACTCCTTGTCCCAGCCCTTTTCAAAGGCAAGGTCGAAAATTTCGATAGCCTTTTTGTGAAGCTCCTTGTCACCGGTAGCGTTTGCTCTTTCCATAAGGAACCAGCTGCATTCAATGTCGTGACCGGGATTTACAACTCTGCCTTCGGTAACGTCAAGACGGGGAGTACCGTCAAGGGCTACTGATTCAAGAGTACAGCCAAGCTCGGGCTTGAAGTGGTACTTGAAAATATCACTTACGCATTCATCTGCGCGTTCGTTATAAAGGTCTGCCTTTTCGGGGTCAACACGAAGAAGCACAGATGTAACATTAAGGAGAATCATAGGAATGCCGAGACCTCTGCCGGTACGGGTTTCAGGCTCGGTTTTGGGTCCCATGCCCGTGGGGTCGGGCATACCGTGGTTGAGGTTCCAGTACATGTCGTAGGCTCTACGTGCTCTTTCGAGGTGCTCTTTATCGCCTGTGATACCGTAGTATTCGGCGTTTGCGATGCAGTAGAATGCCTCGGAGTAGCAGTATCTTCTCTGGCGGAGAGGCTTGCCGTCCTCAGTTACGGTAAAGTAAAGTCTGCTGGGAGCGTTTTTGTTGATGCAATGCTCCTCAAGGAAATCAAGACAGCTCTTACTTGCCTTGAGCCACTCATCCTTTACGCCGTAAACGTGGCAGAGGTATGAGAAAATCCATCCGCAGCGGCCCTGCATCCACACGCTTTTATCTGTGGAGAAAACCTTGCCGTCCTTGTCAAGGCAGGTGTAAACGCCGCCGTGCTTTTTGTCCATACCGTTCTTAAGCCAGAAATCGGCAACGGAAGCAAGCTCGTTTTGTATCCATTTTCTTTCTTCAATAAGATTCATATAAAATCACCCTTGATTGAATAAATATTTTTTTCATTATATCACACTCAAAAGAAATTTGTAAATAGAAAACGAAAAATCACCCGACAGAATTTATCGGGTGAAAAGGTGTTGTTATCTGTAATCAATAAGTTTTTCGATAGCATCGGCTATAGTCTTATGGCCGAGGTTGGTGGGATGTATGCCGTCAACGGCGAGAAGCTTCGGCTCGGTTTCCTTTTGTGCCTGATAAAATACCTCCTGAAGGTCAAGAATGAGTGCGCCGTTTTCGAGGGCGATGTCCTTCAGCTTTTCGCGGTATTCGTCAAGGGTTTTATGGAAAGGGAGCTTTTCCTCAACAGTATCAATCATAAAGGGCATAAGGTAAAGCACCTGAGTGTCGGGAAGCTCTGCTTTTATGCGGCGGAAGATTTCGCGGAAATGAGGCTCCATAGGACGAAGCAGGGGAGGGTACTGCTCGGGAACATAGTTTTCCCAGGCGTCGTTTACACCGATGAGCATAATAATCACATCGGGCTTGAGGTCTATGCAGTCCTTGGTGAGTCTGTCATAGACGTGATAGGTACGGTTACTTGCTATACCTTTGATATCCACCTTTATTTCCTTGCTGTATTTTCTCAATGCTTTTTTAAGCTGAAGAGCGTAGATTTTTCTGCCTTTTATCTGATGAGCCATACGGAAATTGAATTTAACATCGGTAATGCTGTCACCGATAAAAAGAACTCTACTTTTTTTATTAAGTATAATTTTTTTCATAAAAGCTCTCCTTTAAGGGTTTGGCATATTATAGCACAGTCGGTTTTAAAAATCAATGTGACGTAAAATTCAAACAAAATGTGAATAATTCTTGAAAAATTGTTAGAAGGGTGTTATAATAAACAACTGTAAATAAAAAACAAACAGGAGGCAATTTATGAAAACTCTTAAAAAAGCATTAAGTATTGTTCTTGCACTCATTATGCTTATGTCCTGCTGCACAGCGATGGCTTTTGCATATGAGGCAACAGATCACCTTCCGCAGATTTACATTGAGGGCTTTGAGTCAAAGCAGATTTACCGTGAGGAGGATACGGCGCACGAGGATCCGCTTTTCTTCCCTATCAACACAGATAAGATGATTTCAAACCTTATGAAGTATGAGGAGTACCTTAAAAAGGCGATTGCCGAGGGTAATCCCGACCTTCTTTACACCTATATCTGCCTTTGGATGAATGACTGCTTCGGACTTGCAGCTCTTCAGCCCGACGGTATTTCCAACAAGGAGGGCGTTGTTACAGAGGAAACAACCCTTAACAAGAAAAACGATAAAAAATACGTTTTCAGACACGACTGCCGTCTTGATCCCGTTGATATTGCAAAGCAGTTCAACGAATACGTAAAGTGGGTGCAGGCTGATTCAGGCAGTCAGAGATATGAGCTTGCCGCTTCAAGCTACGGCGCATCAATTGCTCTTGCTTATATCAACGAGTTCCCCGAGGAAAGAAAGAACATTGATTCACTCGTTCTCTGTGTTCCCTCAACAAACGGCGTTAACTTCGCAGGTGAGCTTTTCAACGGCAGCTTTGATGTTGACCCCGATGCTCTTCAGCTTTTCATCGACAATATGGTTGTTAACGATGATCTTTCACTTTTCATTTCCGTGCTTAACAAAACAGGCACACTTGACGCTATTCTTGATGCAGCCCTTGAGCCTATTCTCAAGGCAGCACTTGTAAAGGCACTCAGAACAGTTGTTCATGATATTTTCGGCACAATGCCCTCAATGTGGAGCTTTGTTGACGACAGATACTTCTACAGCGCACTTGAATACACCTACGGTGATTACACCGACCCCAACCATGAGTATGCAGGTCTTATCAGCAAGGTAATTTACTACCACGAAAACATTATGCTCAAGGCGGAGGAGCTTATCGAAACCGCTGAACAGGATAAGATCAAGGTAAGCATCATCACAAAGTACGGTCAGCCTCCTATCCCTGTAAGTAAGGAAGGCAACTTTACAGGTGACGGTTTTGTTGCACTTGAAATGGCAAGCTTCGGTGCAACCTGCCTTATGAACGGTGAAAAGCTTCCCGAAGGCTATGTACAGAAGGTTGACAACGGATATGATATGATTTCTCCCGACGGCTGTGTTGACGCTTCCACCTGCTTCCGTCCGATGAATACATGGTTCATCAAGGGTCTTTCTCACGGTCAGAAGAGTGATGGCTACTATGACCTTATCAACTCAATTCTTTACGACAACCTCACAATTGATAACGAGAGATATCCTCAGTTCCTTGAGGTTGGTGCTGACGGTCTCCTTGTTCCCATGACCGAGGGCGAAGAGCCCAAGAAGGAAACAAGCTGGCTTCAGGATTTCCTCACACTTCTTCCCAGACTTCTTAAGATGCTTATTGAAAAGCTCAAGGCAATTCTGGTTAAGTAAGCTGACAGAGTAATTTACAACCCCCACCGGAAAATCGGCGGGGGTTACTTTTATGCTTGCTTATTTTTTCTGTACCTTACCAGTGCAATAACAACCGATACAATTGCAATTGCTGAGCCGAGGGCGGCGCCGTATGCCTGCGAAATAAAGTTATACACAAGCCAGAAGGGAGCACTTGCAAGACCGAATTTGCGTATGGCCTGCTCATCATTGCACCAGAGTCCTCCCGTCTGGAAAAGAGCACCCGCGAGGGGAAGTAGCTCAATCCAATCCTTTTGTATTATAGCGGAGGCGAGGCCGACCGTGGCGATTGCAAGTATATTGATCACAGTGAGCGGCTTTTTATATAGAGCGAAGGGCTTATCGTTTTTCTTTGCGGCAAAAAATGAGGACACAGTAGACATAAAGTCCATAACCGCGCCCGAGAATGCACCGAGTAACAGGTACTGTGTAACATACAGAGCATTGGAGATGCAGGTGACCCACACTATCTGCTTTCTTTTTTTCAGCTGATAGCTTAAAAGGTAAAGCCCTACGGCCGCAAGACCGATAATCTGCGAGATGATAAGCAATATACCGGAACCTTTCTTTTTTGAGCTCAGTATAATCCGAACGGACTTGCTCTTATTCCTTCGGACCTATCTGCAGCTCGTCGGCGTGCTCCTTCATAGCGCTGATGCAGATTTCTGCCACATCGCGCACCTCCATACCGAGCATTTCACAGCCCTTGCGGATTACCTCTCTGTCGCATTTTGCGGCAAATTTTTTGTCCTTGAACTTTTTCATAAAGCTTGAAATTTCCATATCGGTAATACCCATAGGGCGCATGCGAGCTGCCGCCTGGATGATGCCTGTAAGCTCATCAACGGTAAACAGAGATTTCTCAAGATTTGTAAGGGGTTCAACATCGTTGCAGTGACCGTAGCCGTGAGCAAGGATTGCACGAACCTCTGTCTCGGTGAGTCCTTCGTTGAGAAGCTCTTTTTCCGTATGCTGAAGGTGCTCCTCGGGGAATTTTTCGTAATCGTAATCGTGAAGGTGTCCGATAGCCATCCATAACTCTTTATCCTCACCGAAGTGCTCAGCCATACCGCCCATTGCTACAGATACATTTTTAGCGTGGAGGAAAAGGTGAGATTCGGTTGTTGTGGTGTTTAATAATTCCTTTGCCCGTTCTAATGTCAGCATATGTAAAACTCCTTTTGTGTTTGTGACATTATTATA
>JAZOVO010000064.1:0-11908 GCA_045658745.1 Acutalibacteraceae bacterium
TTCTTCTATTTGTTCTACTTTATTTTCGGTATCGGCATCGGTGTTCAGGAGCATTCAAAGACTCACTTTGACGTTGAGTTCTATGATTATCTTGAATGGCAGTGCGGTGAAAGAATGGAAGCTATTCAGGGTATTGTTCCCGGCTGGATAAACTCATTGTGCAACTACATCAAGGACGTTTCCATTCCTTATATGATTGCCTGGGCAGGCTATCTTTCTTCAGCAGAGGGTGACCTTGTTAAAACTATGCAGGCACAGCCGAATTATCTTGATGTCTGCTTGAAAATACTCGCATTTCTTCTCTTTGGCTATACCCTCGCCAATGTTCTTAAAGCTATTATTCTCAAATTGTTCTATGACGTTGAGGGTGAAAAGAAAGAACAGATGTACCGCGAACTCGAAGAAATCAGAGCAAAACGTCATGAGGAAAATGAGGCTATTGAAGCATAATTTATTCATTAGTCAGACCAAAAAAACAAAAGCGGTTTGCTGAGATTGCGAGCCGCTTTAGTTATTGAAATGAAAAATAAAGGACGGATAACCGTGGAAAGAAAATATTCTCATATTATAGTAATAGGTGTAGACGGTGCAGGTGCCTGGTTTGAGGACGCCGACACACCGTGCTTTGACCGTATTTTTGAAAAGGGAGCAGTCACCTACAATGCGCTTTCCTCAAAGCCGACAATCAGCGCGGAATGCTGGGGCTCAATGCTTATCGGTACGGGACCTGAGGTGCATAAGCTGACAAACAAAAGAGTTTCGACAATACCTTATCCCTTGTGGTCAAAGCATCCGACGGTTTTTCGCCGTATAAGAAGGGCTTATCCCGAGGCGGAGCTCGGCTCATACTGTGACTGGAATCCTATTACAAGGGGCATAGTGGAAAAGTGTATCGGTGTTTCTCACGCTACGGCAAGAGATAAGGAGCTCACACCCCTTGTCTGTGATTATATCCGCAACAAAAAGCCCGATTTTCTTTTCGTTCACTTCGACAGTACAGACGGAGCAGGTCATAAGCACGGCTACGGGACACCTGAGCATATCAAAGCTATTGAAGAGGTCGACAGGCTTATAGGTGATGTATACTCTGCAGTACAGCAGGCTGATATGCTTGACGGTACTCTCTTTATTGTTATTGCCGACCACGGCGGAACAAACCCCGGAAACGGTAAGGGCGGAAGCCACGGCGGCTGGACAGATGAAGAAAAGTATGTTACCTTTGCCGCTGTGGGAAAGGGTGTTAACAATGCGCAAATCAGGGAAATGAACATCCGTGATCTTGCGGCGATTGTGCTTTATGCGATGGGTATAAAGGCTCCTGCCTTTGATGAAAAGGGATGGACGTCACAGATTCCTGTGGGTCTGTTTGAGGATTATGAGGGTGAATACCGTGATATTTCACACCTTACGGGTGCCGCACCGAGAATATCAAAGGAGCACCATAAATCTGAACTTATATGAAAGGAGAAATAACTATGAATTTTGTAAAAGTAACAGACAGCAAAAATGTTTTTGCCGACGGCATCCACGACGATACAAAGGCGCTTCAGGAGTGTATTGACAGCGTAAAAGACGGCGGTACGGTATACTTCCCCGACGGTACATACCTTATTTCAGCATCGCTTATCTTTTATTCGAATCAGACCTTCAGGCTTTCCGACAATGCCGTGATTTTAAGAAGTGACAAAAGTGAGCCCCTTACAAGATATCTGCTTGCCTCTTATTCCGAGCCTGAATGGAGCAGCTATGAGGGCACACACGATGTTGTAATCTCAGGCGGAATCTTCGACGGAAACAAAAACCTTACCGAGCGTTCAACCCTTGTAAATACCGTGCATTGCCGCAATATCCGCATTGAGGGCTGCAGATTCCGTCATTGCGCCTGGTGGCATATGATTGAATTAAATTCAACTGAAAATGCGGTAGTTACGAATTGCGTTTTTGACGGACCTACATATACGGTTGTTCCCGAAAATATTTACAATGAGCAGATACAGCTTGACCTTTCACGAGACGGCTCTTACGGCCCTGTTTATAACTGCGACGGTACACTTATTGATTTCTGTAAGGACGATACGGTATGCCGCAGCATCACAATAAAAAACAACATTTTTAAGTGTGCGGGCTTCCCTGCAATCGGTCACCACGGTGACTGTACACACAACGGTATTCTTATAGAAAACAATATTTTCGACGGCCCTGCACACATTGACGGCAAAAGCAGAGGCTATATAACCTTCAGGTCTATGGTTTACGGACTGGAAGTGAAAAACAATGTTTTTATTGCATCTGAGGAGTATGCTTCGCCTGATTATGCAATAGTGTTTGATAATCCCGATAAAAATGAGCTGCACACACAGGATAATCTTTTTATCGTAAAAGCAGATAATTAAGTTATACCGCAAAGGAGAAGAGCTTTGAAAAAATACGAATCAGTAATTATAGGACATATAACCAAGGACTATAACATTGACCACGAGGATAACACCGTAGAAATCTGCGGCGGAGCGGTGCTTTTTTCAAGTGCATCGGCTTATGCTCTCGGACATAAGGTTGCCGCCGTGACAAAAATAAATAAGGCGGACACTGACCGCCTTTCACAGTTTACCTTGCCTCAGGAGGATATTTATGCGGCAGAGTGCGAAAGCTCCTCCACTATGCGGAATAAATATTTCACCGCTGATAAGGAGCGCCGTGACAGCACCTGTCTTTCCGTCGGCACACCCTTCAGTCAGGCGGATATTCCCGAGGATATCGAAAGTGACATTTACCATTTTGCGGGTCTTGTATACGGTGATTTTCCCAACGAAATGATAAAGGCCTGTGCCCAAAAAGGCGCCGTTGCGGTTGATGTTCAGGCTTGTCTGAGACACGTGAACGAGGAAAACGGTAAGATGTATTTTGAGGACTGGGCCGATAAGAAGGAAATTCTTCCTTATATTACATACCTTAAAACCGATGCCGCCGAGGCTGAAATTCTTACAGGCTCATCCGACAGAGAAGAGGCGGCGAAAATTCTTCACTCCTGGGGAGCAAAGGAAATTCTTATCACCCATAACAGTGAGGTTCTTGTCTGTGACGGCAATGAAATTTATACCTGTCCTATCAGGGCAAGAAATTTAAGCGGACGCACGGGCAGGGGAGACACTACCTTTGCGGCTTACATTACAGAAAGGCTTACACGGGATATTCCCTCGGCACTTTTGTGTGCAACGGCGACAGTTTCCCTTAAAATGGAAGCACCGGGCGCCTTCAGAGGCACACGGGCAGAAGTTGAAAAATATATCGAAGAATTCTATAACTGAAAGAACGGATAAAATGATAAATTCTTTAAACAGCAAAAAATCTAATTTTCTCATTTTTCTTTGTTGGGCGGCATACACATTTGCTTATGTAGCACGACTCAATTATAACGCCTCAATGGTTGAAATTTTGTCTCAGTTAGGCACAACCAAGGAGGCGGCGGGCACGGTAAGCTCATTTTTCTTTTTCGCTTACGGTGCGGGTCAGCTTGTCAACGGTCTGCTTTGTAAAAAATACAATACAAAATATTCTGTTGCCGCTGCACTTGCGGGCTCCTGTGTCATAAATCTTGCGATGACTCTTTGTCAGGGTATAGATATGATGAAATATCTCTGGCTTCTCAACGGTATTTTTCAGTCAATTCTCTGGTCATCGCTTATAAAAACCTTATCTGACAACTTTGCCGACAGTAAGCTTTCGAAGGCGGTTATGGTTATGAGCACAACCGTGGCTTCGGGTACGTTTATTGCCTACGGTCTTGCGGCTCTGTTCTCTTATCTTGAGCTTGACTGGACTCTGATTTTCTATGTAGCTTCGGCTCTTGCGGGCGCTACTGCGTTGATGTGGTTTATCGGTATGAGTACAATTCAGAAGGAAAAGACCGAAGCCGAGGTTGATGTAAATAAAGCTAAGGGCAGACTGTCCCTGACACCTGTTTTTGTTACAGGGCTCGCTGTTATTCTTATTTCCGCAATAACAAACGGATTTATAAAGGACGGTATAACAACCTGGGTGCCTTCAATTCTCAAGGAGGAGTTTGGAGTTCCGTCGTCTCTTTCGATTATCGTTACGCTGCTTCTTCCCGTGCTTTCAATTTTCGGCACTTCACTTGTTAATCTTCTGCATAAAAAGCAGAAGGATGAAAATGCTCTCAACGGTATTTTCTATTTTGCGACGGCAATACTCGCAGGGCTTATAATCCTTACGCTTAATTTTAAATCCGTGCCTCTTACTCTCGCACTTTTCGGAGGAATAGCCTGTCTTATGTCGGCGGTCAACAATGTTATTACAAGCGTTGTTCCCCTTTACTCGAGGGACAAAATCGATTCGGGACTTTCGGCGGGTGTGCTCAACACCTTCTGTTATGTCGGAAGCACCCTTGCAACGTCTCTTCTCGGCAGAATTGCTGACACGAAGGGCTGGAACGATGTATTTGTGTGCATTCTTATTTTCACCGCCGTATCCTTTGCCTTGTGCTGTGTCTCGGTGGCAATAAAGAAAAAAGCAGAAAAAAATAAGGCTTTTAAATAATTGCTCAGACGCTCTCATCCGTCTTTTGGTCGGATGAGAGTTTTTGTTTATAAAATGTTACAAAAAAATTCTGAAAAAGCAACATAAAAAGGAACTTTTACTATTGAAAAAAGATATCAAAGTGCTATAATAACCTTAAAACAGTTAAAAGACGGTGATTGAATGAACCATAATATAATTGGTGCTGTCATAACCGCAGCAGTCGGTCTGCTCATTGCTTTTATAAACTATACGCTTTCAAAAAGGGTGCTTATAAAATCCCCTGAAAGGTATTCGCTTATAACGGTAGCAAGGCAGCTTCTGCAGATAGGCTTTCTTGTTGTTGTCTATTTTGTCGGTGAAAAAACACAGCTTGCCGATCCGACATATCTTTTAGTCGGTGCGGTTATCGGTATGACGGTTCCTATGCTTTTCTTTACAAAAAAGCTGCTTGATATCAATAACACGGCGGCAAAAAATAAAACAGAAAAGGAGGATGAGGCTGATGGGTGAAAAATCCGAGGTAATTATTAAGCTGTTCGGCATATTTGATGTGACGGGCGAGGTTATCACAATGTGGATAATGCTCGGTGTGCTTACTGTTATTTCTCTGATTGTAAAGCACAATCTTAAGGAGCGTCCCGGTAAATTTCAGAACATAGTCGAAACCGGTGTGGAATATCTTGATAACTTTTTTACGGATATTCTCGGAAAAAAGAAGGCGAGAAAATACTTCACCTTTCTTGCATCGCTCTTTATTTTCATTATTTTCTCGAACTATTCGGGACTGATTCCCGGTGTGGGACTCACGCCTTATGTCAAGGCTCCCACGGCGTCGCTTTCCGTTACGGCGGGTCTCGGTGTGCTGACCTTCCTGTTTTTACAGATTTCAGGTCTCAGGCACAATGTGAAGCATTACTTCAAGCGCTTTGTAATGCCGATGTTCTTTATGCTTCCGCTTCTTGTGCTCGATGAGTTTATCAAGCCTGCGTCCCTTGCGCTTCGTCTTTACGGTAATATTTTCGGCGAGGAAATGGTAACCGAGGAGCTTTATCACATCTTCCCCATAGGTGCACCCGTAATTATGATGGTGCTTTCACTTTTATTCTGCGCATTACAGGCAATGGTTTTCACCATGCTTGTATCGATATACTTAGAAGAAGTAACCGAAGACTAATTTTTAAACTTAAAGGAGTAATAAAAAATGACAAATTCAGCAATTATCGCAATCGCAGCAGCACTTGCAATCGCATTCAGTACACTCGGTCCCTCAATCGGTCAGGGTATGACAGCTAAAGCCGCAATGGAAAGCATTGCCCGTCAGCCTGACGCCGCTAAGGACATCCGTTCAACCCTTATCATCTCACTTGCTCTTATGGAGGCACTTACCATTTACGGCCTTCTTATCGCATTTATGCTCGTCGGCAAAATCTGAGGAAGTACGCTATGAATATACAGCCATCAGTTTTAGTGTGGACTGTTATATGCTTTGTTCTTTTGATGGTTATACTTAAAAGCCTGCTTTTTACGCCTGTGCTTAAGATTATGGACAGCCGTAAGGAAAAGCTTGAGGCGGCGGAAAAAAAGCTTCGTGAAATTGAAGGAATAACCGCCGAAAACGAAAAGCGCCTTGCCGAGGAAAAGGTGCGCGCTGAGGCTGAAAGCATCGCGCTTTCCAAGAAAAAGGTACAGCAGATACAGTCTGACGGAAAAAAGGAAATTGAAAACGCCCGCAGAAAATGCCTTTCTGATATTGAAGAATACAGACAGGGTATAACGGGGGAATATGACAAGATAGTTTATTCCGTTGCTCCCAAAATGGAGACAGCGGCGGCTATTTTTGCCAAAAACATAATCTCAAACAGGATATGATATTATGGAAATACAGTACGTAATTATTAACTTTCTTATTCTTGCTGCCATTCTTTTTATTGCGGGCAGAAAAACCGTAAAAAGAATATTCGGCGGCAGATACGAAAAAATCAATAAAGAGCTTGACAGGGCTGAGGAAATTGAAAAATTGCCGATGCCTGCTTTAGCTGAGCCTTCTGCCGAGAACCTTGTCATTGATTGCAGCGAGGAAACAGATAAGGCACAGGGTCTTGTTGCGGAGAAAATTGCATCAATTGAGGCCTTCGGTGAAAGAGAGAAAAGCGAAATTCACCGCATTATGATTCAGGATGCCCGTAAGGAACTCTTCTCCGTAATGAAGGAGAATGTTGTAAATCTCTTTTCCTATGAAAAATATCAGGGTGAAATAAAAGCGCTTGACCGTCAGGTAATTGACCAGATTTTTAAAATGATTGAGCTTACTGCCGGTGATATGGCTTACCTCAAGCATCACGATGTGCTTTACGTAACCCTCACCTCGGCTTATCCTCTCTCCGAGGATATTGTCAGCGACGTTGACAGAATCACTGCTGAGATGCTCGATGCCGTAGGCGGAAAAACCTCTCTGTGGGTGCTTGAGGATAAGGAGCTTATAGGCGGACTTAAGCTTCGAATCGGTGACACCGTTTATGACGGCACAATTTCTGAGGAGCTTTATCAGTTCGGAAAAAACCTTAACCGTGAGCCTATTTTGCACGATGATACCGTAGGTCATCTTATTCAGGAGTTCACCGAAAAGGCTGCGACCTTCAAGCCTCATATTCATAAGTATCAGCTCGGCAGAGTAATTACCGTTTCTGACGGCATATGCTGGATGGACGGTCTTGCCGATATTATGTACGGTGAGGTTGTTGAGTTTGAATGCGGCGAAAGAGGTATGGTGCTTGATATTCAGCAGAATCGTATCGGCTGCGTTATCTTCGGTGAATTTGCGCATATTGAAAGCGGCAGCAAGGTAAGGCGTGTCGGCAGAATTGCTTCCGTACCCGTCGGCGAATGCCTTTTAGGCAGAGTTGTTGACGCTCTCGGTAATCCCATCGACGCTATGGGCTACCTTCCCTATAAGGAAACCCGTCCTATTGAGTATAAGGCACCGGGTATTCTTGACAGAGCACCTGTTAACTCACCCCTTCACACGGGTATCAAGGCTATTGATGCTCTTGTTCCCATCGGTAAGGGTCAGCGTGAGCTTATCATCGGTGACAGACAGACGGGTAAAACCGCCATTGCCGTCGATACAATCATCAATCAGAAGGGCAAGGACACCGTATGCATTTACGTTGCAATCGGTCAGAAGGACACCCTTGTTGCTGAAATAAAGGAAAAGCTTGATGCCTGCGGTGCAATGGAATATACGACCATTATCGCTGTTCCCGCCTCCGCTTCTGCGGCTCTTCAGTATATTGCTCCCTTCTCGGGCTCTGCAATGGCTGAATACTTTATGTATGCGGGTAAGGATGTGCTCATAATTTACGATGACCTTTCAAAGCACGCCGTGGCTTACCGTGAGCTTTCGCTTCTTCTTCACCGTCCCTCAGGTCGAGAGGCTTATCCAGGCGATATCTTCTATCTCCATTCAAGACTGCTTGAAAGAGCGGCTCACCTTTCCGATGAGCTCGGCGGCGGCTCAATCACGGCTCTGCCGATTATTGAGACTCTTGCGGGTGATATCTCCGCTTACATCCCCACTAACGTTATCTCTATTACCGACGGTCAGATTTTCCTTGACGCAGAGCTCTTCAACGAGGGACAGCGTCCCGCAGTCAATGTCGGTCTTTCTGTTTCCCGTGTAGGCGGTGCGGCTCAGACTCCTTCAATGAAAAAGGTGTCATCCTCGCTTCGTACCCGTCTTGCACAGTACAGAGAGCTTGCAGAGTTTATGCAGTTCGGCTCGGATATTGATGATGAGACAAAGAAAACCCTTGCCTCTGGCAGACTTCTTACCGAAGCCCTCCGTCAGCCGAGATATGCTCCCGTGGAGGACTGTATGCAGACTATTCTTATCTTTGCCGTGAGCGAAGGCTATGCCGACGGAATTGCTCCCGATGAGATGGAAAGGTTCGAAAAGAAGCTTTACCGCTATTTCCGCGAGGATAAGGCAGAGCTTACACTTAAAATTAAAGCTGCACGTAAGTTTGACGATGAACTGAAAAATTCACTTAAAGAGGCTTTGAGTGAGTTTGCTGAGAGGTTGTAAGTATGCCTACAGTTCAGAGCTTAAAAAAGAAATTACAGACAATCCGCTCAACAACAAAGCTGACCCGCGCAATGAAAACTGCGGCCACGGTCAAGTTTTCAAAGCTGAGCGGAATTTACGGCGAATATGAAAAATATGCCGACGAATATCTCCGCTTTTATGAAGGCTACCGCGGTGAATTTGATTCCGTTCTGCCCTGCGGAAACCCCGATGCACCCTGCTGCTATATAGTTATTGCATCAAACAAGGGAATGTGCGGCGGCTTCAATACGGAGCTTCTCAGCTTTTTCAGCGGTCTCAGGGAAAAGGGGACAGTCATCTCCTGCGGCAGTAAGGCGGATGAATACTTTGAAAAAAAGGGGATTGCAACCGTAAGAAGCTTTACCCTTGACGATATACCCTCTTATGAGCAGGCGAAGGAGCTTTTTGACTATGTGTGCTCACTTATGGAAAAGGGCGAAATTTCGTCGGTGAAAACGGTTTATCCCGAATATGTCAATATGATAAAGCAGCGTCCCGTCTGTAAGGAGCTTTTCTCTCATTCGGAGGATAAGTCAACGGGAGAGGCACCGCTTTTTGTGCCTGACAGAGAAACGGTTATAAAGAACACGGCTGAAAAAATCTATCTCTGTGTGCTTTATAAACGTATTCTTGAAGCCGCTCTCGGTGCTCACGCGGCAACGGTGACGGCTATGCGCTCGGCTTATGACACGGCCTGCGAATACAGTGCGGCACTTGAAACAGAAATGAACAGAAAGCGTCAGAGTCAGGTTACTGCTGACGTGCTTGAAACCGCATCAGAATTTTCAATGAAGGGGGATATATAATATGGCTAAAGGCTCTGTCGGAATGGTACAGAGAATAACGGGTCCCGTTGTGGATATTCTCTTTGAGCCCTTTGAAATTCCCGATATTTTCAATGCAGTTCACATTGAAGTCAATTCAGAAGTATATACCCTTGAGGTATCACAGCATCTCGGTAACGGTGAGGTCAGATGCATTTCGATGAATCCGACTGACGGTATGTCACGCGGAATGAAAGCGACAGATACGGGTGAGCCCATAAAAATCTCCGTAGGTGAGGAAACCCTCGGCAGAATGGTAAATGTTACGGGTGCACCCATTGACCGCGGTGAGGTAATCGAAACGGCGCAGAAGTGGCCGATTCATCACGACGCTCCTCCCTTTGCCGAAATCGTTTCATCAAATGATATCCTCGAAACGGGCATCAAGGTTATAGACCTTATGACACCCTACATCAAGGGCGGTAAAATCGGTCTTTTCGGTGGTGCCGGTGTAGGTAAAACCGTGCTTATTATGGAGCTTATCCGTAACGTTGCCTTTGAGCACGACGGCTACTCCGTTTTTGCGGGCGTAGGTGAGCGTTCGAGAGAGGGTAATGACCTCTGGAACGAAATGAAGCAGTCGGGCGTTATTGACAAAACGTCCCTTGTTTTCGGTCAGATGAACGAGACTGCGGGTGCAAGACTCCGTGTGCCCCTTGTAGGTCTTACAATGGCTGAATATTTCCGCGAAAAGTCACACAAGGATGTGCTTTTATTTATCGATAATATTTTCCGTTTCACTCAGGCGGGCAGTGAGGTTTCCGCGCTTCTGGGCAGAATGCCCTCCGCCGTCGGTTATCAGCCGACCCTCGCCTCTGAAATGGGTAAGCTGCAGGAGAGAATTGTTTCCACGGGTAACGGCTCAATCACATCCGTTCAGGCGGTTTATGTTCCCGCCGATGACCTTACGGACCCCGCTCCCGCAACAACCTTCTCCCACCTTGATGCAACAACCGTTCTTTCAAGAAAGATTGTTGAGCTCGGTATCTATCCTGCAGTTGACCCTCTCGAGTCCTCATCAAGGGCGCTCACTCCCGATTTTGTAGGCGAGAGACACTACAAAACCGCAAAGGAAACACAGAGAGTTCTGCAGAAATATGCGGAGCTTCAGGATATTATCGCAATTCTCGGTATGGATGAGCTTTCTGCTGAGGATAAGGAGCTTGTCAAGAGAGCAAGACGTATCCAGCGCTTTATGAGTCAGCCCTTCCACGTTGCCGAAAGCTTTACGGGTCAGCAGGGCGTTTATGTGCCCCTTGAAAAGACCGTTGACAGCGTCGAAGGAATCCTTTCGGGTGAATGCGACAACATTCCTGAGCAGTATTTCCTTATGTCGGGCACAATTGACGATGTATTTGCAAAGTACAAAAAGGAACACGGGTGAGTGAAATGAAGGACAGGCTTACTTTCACTCTTTTTACCCCTCACCGCACTCTTGAGCCCGTTGAATGTGATAGCGTAAGGCTCTGCATTGCCGATAGCGTATCGGGTGAGTTTTCGGGCTCCTACGGTATAAGAAGGGGTCACGCAAAGGCGGTGTTTGCCCTTGCATCCGGCGTAATTTCCGTAAGCCTTGACGGTAAGGAAATTTACTCCGTACAATGTGACGGCGGCTTTGCCACGGTGGAAAACAACGAGGTCAGAGTGATTGCTGACGGGGTAAATAACTAATTAAATAAAAAAGTGACTGTATCGAACAACTCTTTTTTTGCTTTGCTACAGTCACTTTTTCTGCTTTAAAAGCTAAATATCTTATGGGCGTATAGATTGACTTTTCGTTTTTATTGTTATACAATTAACACGAGGTGTTAATATGAACGAAACAAAAACCGCGGAAAATCAAACAAAAAAATTGGTTTTGCAAAGAATAATTGACACAGCAATTATTGCTTTGGTTTCGGTTGTTATTTTGAGTATATATGAGGATGCGTGGCTTTTTGAACATTCCTCAAAGGCTAATATGATTGCAATTCATTTCAATATGTTTGAATTTTATTCAGGCTTGGTTGTTGCACTGCTTATGTTTGTTCTTCCGTACGCTTTTGATTTTTTTAGCGGCAGAAAGATTATGTATAAGTACACTTCTGAAAAGCAGATGCCAACTAAGCTCGGCAGAATTTTAAAGATTGTCATCGTAAGCTTGTTTATTGTTTTATGTTCAGTAATGTTTACCGATAAGTATTCAAGAGTTGAGTTTTATGACAACGGCAGTATTGTTGAATATAACAGACACAATCAGGTTGAAAATGAATATACTGAAAGCGACATTGACTATGTTCTGTTAAAAATTAATCACAGCAATGGCAGACGCGTAAGCTATTGGACGGAAGCTGTTATTCATATAAGTGATAACGAATTTATATTAAGAGAAGCAAATTACATTGCACCTGATAATGATGAGTTTAACTACCGTACTGAAAGAAGCTTATACGGGCTTGGAAAA
>JAZOVO010000065.1:0-5430 GCA_045658745.1 Acutalibacteraceae bacterium
TCATTTCTACAACAACGAAAGAATACAACTAAAAACAAAACTGACTCCGCTTGAAAAACGAAGTCAGCATGTTGCTTAAAATTTAATATTGCCTACCATAGAGGGGCTTTTTGTACTGTCCGCACAAATTGGGGCAGTTCATAATCGGGGGATAATTACTTTATACGCTTTTTGCAATTTCAACTGCTGCTTTGCACTTTTCGGCAATTTCTTCGGGAGTCCCCTTCATCATCCAGCTGCCGCCTACTGCAAAAATCTTTTCCCATTTAAGGTATTCTGCGAGATTCTCATCGGAAATACCGCCTGTGGGAAGGAAATTTACCTGAGGGAATGCTGCTGCAAGAGCCTTCATTGTGGAAAGTCCGCCGTAGTTGGAGCAAGGGAAGAACTTGATTGTCTTACAGCCGTAGGAAATCGCAGTCATAACCTCTGTGGGGGTTACGCATCCGCCGAGATAGGGGATGTTCTTTTCGTTACAGTAAGCTGCAACTTCTTCCGAAAAACCGGGGGATACGATAAACTTTGCACCGAGGTTTATTGCTTCCTCGCACTGTGCCTTGTTTATAACCGTACCTGCACCTACGAGCATTTCGGGAAATTCCTCAATTGCAATTTTAATAGCATCACCGGCACAGGCTGTTCTGTATGTGATTTCAGCAATGGGAAGACCGCCCTTTACCATTGCGGCGAGCTTGGGACGTACTTCTTCAACGGAATTAAATACCACAACGGGTACTACCTTGTACTGACTGATAAACTCATTTGTTGTCATAATGCACCTCTTATACACCGCTGTATGCGTTGAAGCCGCCGTCAACGGGAATTACTACACCTGTGATGAATCCGCTTGCACCGTCGTCTGCAAGGAAGAGAAGGGAGCCGATAAGCTCGCTTACGTCACCGAAGCGGTTCATGGGTGTGCCTGAAAGAATCTTGTGTGAACGGGGAGTGGGGTTGCCGTCCTTATCGAAAAGGAGAGCTCTGTTCTGATTGCCTACAAAGAAGCCGGGAGCAATTGCGTTACAGCGGATTCCCATAGGAGCAAAGTGAACTGCAAGCCACTCCGTAAAGTTTGAAATACCTGCCTTGGCGGCTGAGTATGCAGGGATTTTTGTAAGGGGATGGTAGGCATTCATAGAAGAGATGTTTATGATGTTACCGCCTGTTTCGAGCATATCCTCTGCAAAAACCTGAGTAACAAGGAATGCGGATGTAATATTAAGGTCAAATACGAATTTAAGACCTGCCTCGTCAAGGTCAAAGAAAGTTTTTACCTCTTCGCCGATGTCGGGAGTCATATATTCATTGTCTGTTGTAGCCTTGGGATTGTTTCCGCCTGCACCGTTAACAAGGAAGTTAACCTTGCCGAACTTTTCATTTATAGCCTTTTTTGCGGCAATAATGGAGTCCTTTGAAAGAGCGTTTGTTTCAACAGCAAGTGCGTTTTCGCCTATTTTATCTGCAACAGCCTTTGCTGCTTCATAGTTTATGTCAAGAAGCGCAACCTTTGCACCGCAAAGAGCCATAGCCTCTGCAAACTGGCTGATTATAGCACCGCCGGCCCCCGTGAGTGCTACCACCTTATCCGATAAATCAACATTAAAGGGAAGTTTCATTTTATTTTGCTCCTTTTTCTATAGCTTCAAAAAGTCCGTTGATGTAGCAGGCACCGAGTGCTCTGTCGAAAAGACCGTAGCCGGGCTTTCCCTGCTCACCCCAGATGTTTCTGCCGTGGTCGGGGCGTACGTATTCGGTGAATCCGCCCTCAACAAGAGCCTTTACGATGCCGTAAATATCAAGGCTTCCGGCTTCTGTAAGGTGTGCGGTTTCTCTGAAATCAAGCTCGTTTGAATATGCTATGTTTCTTATGTGTGCGAAATGGATTTTGTTTCTCTTTGAATATTCGTAAGCCATTTTTATAAGGTCATTGTTTCTTCCTGCCCCGAGAGAGCCCGTGCAGAAGGTAATGCCGTTTGTATTATCGGGAACTGCTGCGAAAAGTCTTTCATAGTCTTCCTGGCAGGAGATAATACGGGGGAGACCGAAAACGTCCCACGGCGGATCATCGGGATGAATAGCCATATTCATTCCCACCTCGTTGCAAACGGGGATAATCTTCTTAAGGAAATAAACAAGATTATCGAAAAGCTGTTCGTGTGACATATCCTTGTAGCTGTCAAGAAGAGCGTTAAGCTCGTCAGCGGTATAGCTTTCGTCCCAGCCGGGAAGGGAGAGATTCTTGGGGTCGAGGCTCATAATCTCTTCGTGGTTGTAGGAAAGACTGTTTGAGCCGTCCTCTGCAACCGTTTTAAGATTTGTTCTCAGCCAGTCGAAAACGGGCATAAAGTTATAGCAGATGCACTTTACTCCGACTTCGGCAAGGCGTCTTATATTCTCGCAGTAGTTTTCGATATATTCATCACGGTTTCCGCGGCCAAGCTTTATATCCTCGTGAACGGGAACGGATTCGATAACCTCCATTTCGAGATCTGCGTCGTCACACATCTTTTTAAGTGAAGCAATTGTTTCCCGGCTCCATACGTTACCTACGGGAGTGTCGTAAACAGCTGTAACAACACCCGTCATTCCGGGAATCTGCTTGATTTTTTCGAGAGAGATACTGTCATTCGGACCGTACCAGCGAAAAGTCATTTTCATAAGTGAGTCTCCTTATCTGTTAACTCGGGCGCTGCCGCCCTTTACAATATTTTCTACTTCCTTGAGCACTGCCGTTGAGGTGTCGCCGGGGGTGGTCATTGCAAGTGCACCGTGGGCAATACCGTAATTTACGGCTATATTTGCATCATCATAGGTCATAAGACCGTAAATAAGACCGGATGCAAAGGAGTCGCCGCCTCCTACTCTGTCATAGATTTCAAGTGCGGGAAGCTCCATACCCTTGAAAACCTCACCGTTTGAGTATACCATAGCGCTCCAGTCATTTATTGAAGCGGAGCGGACTGTACGGAGAGTTGTTGCGATTACCTTGAAATTGGGATACACCTTTGTAACCTCACCGAGCATCTTCTTGTAGCCGTCAATGTTGAGCTCCTTGAGGTTTTCGTCGTTGCCTTCAATCTCAAAGCCGAGACAGGCGGTGAAATCCTCTTCGTTACCGATCATAACGTCAACGTAGGGGGCAATAGCCTTATTTACCTCCTGAGCCTTTTCCTTACCGCCTATAGTTTTCCAGAGAGAAGGACGGTAGTTAAGGTCGTAGGATACGATTGTGCCGTATTTCTTTGCGGCTTTGACAGCTTCTATAACAACCTCTGCGGTGCTTTCGGAGAGAGCTGCAAAAATACCGCCCGTGTGAAGCCATCTTACACCGAGAGTGCCGAAAATATAATCCCAGTCAACGTCACCGGGCTTTAACTGAGAAATAGCGGTATTGCCTCTGTCGGAAACACCGTTGGCACCTCTTATGCCGTAGCCTCTTTCGGTGAAATTAAGTCCGTTTCTGACACTTCTGCCGATTCCGTCATAGGGGACCCACTTGATAAAGGACGTATCAACACCGCCCTGAAGAATAAAATCCTCAATGAGTCTTCCTACGTCGTTGTCAGCAAATGCGGTAACAACAGCGGTCTTGAAGCCGAAGCAGCGGCGCAGACCTCTTGCTACGTTATATTCTCCTCCGCCTTCCCATGCACGGAAGGCGCGTGTTGTGCGGATTCTTGTGTCACCCGGATCAAGGCGGAGCATTACTTCGCCCAATGCTATCATATCATAAGCGCAGTCTTCTTTTTTTCTCAGTTCAATCATAAGGCACCTCTTAATATTCTGAAATTATACGCAGTCTGTTTACGGCTGCATACGCTTTTTGCACAAATTGCTGCAGAGTAAAATTCATATACTTGTCTGATCTTTCGCCGGGCAGGTCTACTTCAAGCATAAGCGAGCCCTTGTAATTATATTCTTTCAGAAGCTCTGCAGTTCTTCTGAAATCAATCTGTCCGTCAAAGGGCAGAAGGTGCTCGTCGCAGTTATAAATCATATTGTTGTCGTGAATGTGTGTTGCTATGCATCTGTCGCCGAAAAGGGGCATATATTCACGGCCCCTTGCGAAGCACTTCTCATGTCCTACATCCCAACAGAAGCCCACATTTGTGTCCTTGCCGTATTCCTCGAGAATTGTTGCAATGTTGCCGAGCTTTCGCTGATTTTCTACAGCAATTTTTATGTTTTTCTTAGCGGCATAATTGACAAGTCTGTCAAAATTCAGAAGACCGGCATCTGTTACCGGAGGACAGTTTTCCTTTGAGCTTAAATGGGTTATCACTATTCCGATTCCGTTTTCAGCCGCAATGTCAATACTGTAACAGAGGGTGTCAATAAGCTCCTTGCCCTCTTCCTTGTCCCAGAGCCTGTTTATACCGTCAAAGGGAGCGTGAAGGGTTTCATAAATAAGAGTGTATTCAAGACATTTTTTTCTGACAAAGGCGACGAATGCAGCATCGTTTCCGCAGGTGAAAATACAGTTGAATCCTGTCCTTGCCAGACAGCTTAGATATTCTTCCGTGCCGAAGGAAATGTTCTTTGAAACATTGATTCCTATATTCCGCAAAGCTTATGCCTCCTGACCAAATTTTTCCTTTTAATATTTTATCATTATAACATACGGTTTGTCAATTCTATTGTGCGCTTCGCTTTACAAAAAAACAAGGAATTTCCCGAAGGAAATTCCCTATGCTTATTTCTTTGCTTTTGCGTTAGCCTTTTCGAGCCAATCAGCTGCAAGCTCCATAGCTTCGCCGAGACCTTTTCTTTCGGCATTCTTTGCGATAACCTCATTGGGAGGGAGAGTGGGGTCTGTTCTCTGGAGCTGAAGAAGAATTCTGTCTGCCATTTCAAGCTCGCCGACCTTCTTCATTGATGCAATGCGTATCATTACAACGTAAGGGTCATAAGCATTGCCGAAATAAATTATCTTGCCGCTTCTTGCAAGAGGATAGCCTTTGTAGGTAAGAAATTCTGTTGCCATTGGTGTTTATCCTTCCTGATAGTATCGTTTATTTATTGAAGTAATTATTCAGTATTTCCGTAAGAATATCAAAACGGTCAAGGCGCGTGATATTGACACGGGCATTGTTGTGGGAGGTGATGTAAGTGGGGTCTTCGCTGATAATATAGCCTGCAAGCTGATTTATAGCGTCATAACCCTTTTCATCAAGTGCATTGTAAACGTCACGGATAGTCTGTTTGAGATCCTGTGCTTTCTTTTCTGTTAAGTTAATGGGCATTGTATGGTCAGCCATTTAAGACACCTCCGGGAAATTACAAATAAATAATATAGTCTATTATAGGCGATTAAAATAAAAATACAATACTTTGAACGAAAAATTTTTAAAAATTTATAAGCCGTTGTCTTTTTTGATGTTAAAAACACCTAAAAAACTATTGGGTTATTGTGTATAATTCACAGTTACG
>JAZOVO010000066.1:0-4452 GCA_045658745.1 Acutalibacteraceae bacterium
AAGCATCATATCCGCGCAGCGGATACATCATTGCCGCGAAGCGGCATCCCTGACTACTGGCTACTGACTACTCGGCCCTCGGCCCTTTTCCCGCTCATATCACAATATTTAACATAAAATTTTCTTCTTACCCTTGAATGATTGCCCTTAATATGCTATTATATTATACGTATATATAGCTTAATATGGGGAATTTTAATTTTTCCCGTTTAAGGAGGTAACAGAATGAAAACTATACTTAAAAAAGCGGTCGCTCTTTTTTGTGTGCTTCTTACACTCTGCGGTGTTGTGGCTATGCCCGCAACGGCGGCGTATGAAAAGGATCTTCCGATAATCTACCTTGTCGGTGCTATTGAGGTGGTTTACGACAAAAACGGCAAGCAGGTGTGGCCTGTGACTCAGGGCATCGAGGATATCCTTATGGATAACAGCGCCGAGCTTATTGCCGCCTTCAGCACAAGCCTTATGACCTCGGACTGGTCAATTTACGGTGCGGCACTCGACAAGGCTATTGACAAGTATTATTCCGCAGGTACTACCGATAAAAAGGGTAACGCCAAAAACGGAACAGATATCAGGCACAGTGTCAATCCGACAAAGAAGACATCAAACTTTAAGCTCGGTGACTACAGATTCAGATACGACCCCCGTCTTGACCCGTGGGAGACCGTTGAGGAGCTTGATTCATTTATCGATGCAGTTCTCAAGGCAACAGGCAAGAAGAAGGTAAACTTCGTAGGACGCTGTATGGGCGCCTGTATCCTTGCCGCTTACCTTTGCAGATACGGTCACGCAAAGATTGAAAACGCTATGTTCTATTCACCTGCCGTAAACGGTGCAACAAACTGCAGCGAGCTTTTCGCAGGTAAGGTACATATCGACTCTGATACCCTCAACAATTACGCCAACAACTATATGGGCGGAAATGAGCTTGACGACCTGCTCGCATCGGTTATCAATGTAACCTATACTCTTAATATGCTCGGTATGGGTACGGACGTTGCCACACAGATTTTCGAGCAGCTTTCGGTTGAGGTTTTCCCCGAGCTTCTGCGCTCAACCTACGCTCAGATGCCCTCATACTGGGCAATGGTAAATGAGGAGTATTACGAGGAGGCAAAGAACTTTGTCTTCGGCGGTAAGGAGGCCGAATATGCCGAGCTTATCGAAAAGATAGATTTCTACCACGAAAACGTAAAGCTCCGTATAGGAAACGTGCTTAAGACCTATAATAAGAACGGACTTAAGGTCAATGTTATCGCAAAGTATAACAAGCCTATGCCTCCCTACCTTGAGGCTCACGCAATTCAGGGTGACGGCACCGTAAATATCAGTGACATATCCTTCGGTGCAATCGGTGCGGATATGGGTAAGACTCTCAGCGTTGAATATCTCAATGCAGCGAAGAAGAGCGGCACCATTGACTATATTTCCGATGACCTTATTGTTGACGCCTCAACCTGTCTCTTCCCCGATTATACATGGTTTGTAAGAGACGTTGACCACGGATATAACCCCACCTGTATTGATGCTCTTATGATGGATATATTCCATACGAAAAATCAGGCGAATATAAAAACCTTTGAAAAGTATCCGCAGTTCCTCGTTTTCAATCAGAGCAAAAATACTCTTACTCCCGTAACGGGACCTGTTGCAAACGGCTCCTCGGGTAATTCCGAAAGCCCCTTTGCAAAGCTTATCAATTTCTTCCTTTCTTTCATTAACATTATAAAGAATTTCTTTTCAATTATTAAATAAAACCTGAGGTGATTTTATGTCATATATCGAACTTTCAAAGGACAGCTTCAGCGATGAGGTTTTAAACGAAAAGGACTGTCCCGTTCTTGTTGACTTCTGGGCAACCTGGTGCGGACCCTGTCAGATGCTCGCTCCCGTAATTGATGAGCTTGCCGATGAACTCGACGGTGAAGTCAAGGTCTGCAAAATGGACTGCGACGAAAACTCCGACTTCATTATGGAAATGGGCGTAATGACAATTCCCTGCCTTGTGCTTTTTGTGAACGGTGAGGAAAAGGGGAGACTTATCGGATATAACGAGAAGGAAGCCATTATCGATTTCATCAATGAGAATAAGTAGTCAGTAGTCAGTAGCCAGTAGTCAGGGCGTCCTGCGGACGCAGAATGTATAATAACTGTAGGGAGCGGCGCCCTCGTCGCTCCGCTATTTTGCATTAAAACACGGAGGTTATATATTATGGAAAACAAAATCGTAAAGGTAACAATGGAAAACGGTACAGAGTACAGAATCGAGCTTTATCCCGAATTTGCTCCCGAAACCGCAGAGAACTTCGCCTCTCTCGTAGAAAGCGGCTTTTAT
Organism: Acutalibacteraceae bacterium; assembly: GCA_045658745.1. Lineage (GTDB taxonomy): Bacteria > Bacillota > Clostridia > Oscillospirales > Acutalibacteraceae > UBA6857. Next base: position 2,339 of record JAZOVO010000066.1, read on the forward strand.
AACGGTCTTACCTTCCACAGAATCATCCCCGGCTTTATGTGTCAGGGCGGTGACCCTGAGGGAACAGGTATGGGCGGAAGCAGCAAGAACATCCGCGGTGAATTTGCGGCAAACGGCTTTTCAAAAAACACACTCAGCCATAAGAGGGGAGTAATCTCCATGGCAAGAAGCCAGGATATGAATTCCGCTTCAAGTCAGTTCTTTATCTGCTACGATGACTGCTCCTTCCTCGACGGCAATTATGCCGCCTTCGGTAAGGTTATTGAGGGTATGGAGAATGTTGATGCTCTCTGTGACGTGCCCAGAACCTTCAGCATGTCAGGCGAAATGGCTTCTCCCGTTGAGCCCGTTGTCATCAGGACAATGATTGTGGAAAAATAATAAAAAAATGTAAAAAAATTGTACAAAAGCCCTTGACGGACGGTGCGTTATGTGTTAAAATGGTTGCACCTCGGATTGAGGGCTTTATTTTTGTGCCCTGAAAATGAGGGAGGCCTTGCTGAGTTATCGGAAGAAGCGCCTTCCGGATAACTAAATATTCCTATAATGGAGGTGCCGTTCATGAGAGTAAAAATTACTTTATCCTGCACAGAGTGCAAACAGCGCAATTACAACACAATGAAAAACAAAAAGAACAATCCCGATAGGTTGGAGATGAACAAGTATTGCAGATTCTGCAAGAAGCACACTCTCCACAAAGAAACCAAATAATAACGGAGGTTTTGAGTAATGGCTGACAAAGAAAAGAAAGTTGCTTCCGAATCCAAGGTTGACAAGGCCAAGACCGAGGAGAGCAAGGCAGCCGAGAAGGTTGCAAAGGCAGCAAAGGGCAGCAACAAGAAAGACAAGCCTAACTTCTTCGTCCGTTCAGGCAAGAGTGCCAAGAAATTCTTCAAGGACTTCAAAGGTGAGTGCAAGAAGATCGACTGGCCCAACGCCCAGACAATCCTCAAGAGCACCGGTGTGGTTCTCCTTGTGGTTGCTCTCGTTTCAGTATTTGTTTTCGCCCTTGACTTCGGTCTTAAAGAGGGTATCGAGGAGCTCAAGTATATCGCCAGCGGTGAGGTTAAGGATGACGCAACCGTAACTGACGGCAATGTTGCTGATGAGCACGACCACGAGCACGAAGACGATACAACAACAGCAGCAGACGATAAGGTAACTGATTCAGACGCTGCAAAAGCAGAATAATTAGCGGTCACAGGAGGTGTAACAATGGCAGAAGCCAGATGGTTTGTAGTACACACCTACTCAGGCTACGAGAACAAGGTAGCATCAAACATCGCCACGGTTGTTGAAAACCGCAATATGCAGGATCAGATTCTTGAGGTAAGAATTCCTACGGAAATTGTTACGGAAATCAAGGATGACAAGGTACGCGAGATTGAGCGTAAGCTCTTCCCCGGCTATGTTATGATCAAGGTTCAGACAATCTACAAAAAGTGCGGCGAGAACGAAGAAGACGAAGAGCTCGGTATGACTGATGAGGCTTGGTACGTAATCAGAAATACCCGCGGTGTTACGGGCTTTGTAGGCCCTGACAGCAAAAAGCCTGTTCCCCTTTCAGATGAAGAGGTTATCGCGCTCGGCATCGAGAAGAGAACAGTAAAGGTCAACTATGCGGTTGGCGACTTCGTAAACATCTTAAGCGGACCCTTCGACGGTTACAGCGGTGTTGTTGACAGTATTGACACCGAAAAGAACATTGTTGTCGTTATGATTTCAATGCTCGGCCGTGAGACACCCGTTGAGCTTGAGCTCAATCAGGTAGAGGTCGCTGAATAATCAACGCGATAAAGAACACACACGATAATTTTCGGCTATACGCCGTTTATTATGGGGGAGAGCAATCTCCCTGTGGGAGATTTGTAAATTTAATACAAATCGCCATCAACCACTAAATTTGGAGGTATAAAAAAATGGCTCAAAAAGTTGTAGGTTTAATTAAGCTCCAGATTCCTGCAGGTAAAGCAACACCCGCACCCCCGGTTGGTCCGGCTCTCGGTCAGCACGGTGTTAACATCATGGCTTTCACAAAGGAATTCAACGAGCGCACAAAGAATGACATCGGTCTTATCATTCCTGTTGTTATCACAGTATACGCAGACCGCACA
>JAZOVO010000067.1:0-3603 GCA_045658745.1 Acutalibacteraceae bacterium
CTCTTTGTCAAGACTTTTTCTGAACTTTTTTCAAGTTTTTTCAAAGCCTTTTTTGTATCGCATTTCGCTCGGTTCCTATCGTCCCCTCGCGGAATGCTTGCATATATTATCACTATTCTCCGTCTTTGTCAACAGTTTTCGGCAAACTTTTTTGTGCTTTTTAACTAATTACTCCTTCTTTTGTATACTCATCCGGGTGTGTTTGTGTCTCTGCTATATTTATATACCATATGTTGGGGTGGTTTTGCTTTTTCGGTATTTTTATCTATATGTAGAAAAAAAGACCCTACAGTTTTTTCACTGTAAGGTCTTTCTATATTATATATTATTCTTCTCCAGCCTTTCTTTAAAAAGTGCTGTCACGAATTCGTCTGACATAAATTCCTTTTCAATTTCCAGCTCACTACTATAAGGATATATATTGCAAATCAAATCAAACCGTTTTTTTATCTTCTCCGCTTTTATGCCGTTTTTCTCACACATCAACGCATAAAAATACTGCGCCCTCACAACTGACGGATTGGTCTTCATCTTCTTTATGAAGCTTTTCTGCTTTTTGTCAAGCAGCCTGTCGATATCATTTTTATATGCATCGTTTACTATTTCAATAAATACCAGATCACAAATCAGCATCCGACGGTGAAGCTCAATCATACCGCTGTCTATTTCAAGCATATGCCGAATAGCCGTGCGGGCCCGGTCAAGCTCCTTAGCATCAACGAGTCTGTTACAGACAAGCACTCCTTTAACCGTTGTCATTGCATTTTTCATTGAACCGTCAGCGGGAACAACAAACCACTCATCAGGCATATCCTTAAGCCTTACACCCTTTGCAGTCTGCTCTGCAACCTTAAGCTGCACCCAGAATGAATGCATTGCTTCCGGGTCACGCATAAGCTCAAGTGCATTGACACCGTCATTGTTAATCATACCCATACGCAGCGGAATGCCGTTTGTAATAGCAAGCAAAAAACCTACAGCCGCAAATACCGACATCATAGTTGCTGCAAAGGGCGCACCCGAAAACAAAAAATGCAAGCCCGCAAAAACAGCAACCGACAGAAGATTCATAATCGCACCGCCGAAATTATACAATGCAACAGGAATTTTCCCATCCTTAAAATCGGGCGGAACCATCAGACATTGACCCGCTGTTCCGGGAATCTTCAGCCGTTTTATATGGATTTTTCCGTCAGTCTTTATAATTGTAATGCTTAAAATTCTGAAAGAAAAAAACCTGTATCCCGAAACAACTCCGAACACAAGATGTCCCGCCTCGTGGATAACTATCTGCACCAACATACCAACATAAAAACCCACAAACAAAAGCATAATGTCAAGCAGCATTTCCGTAACAGATTTTTCACCTGCAAAGTTAAATGCATAATCCCCGATTATAATTCCGCAGACTGCACCTATTGATAAATAAACAACGGTTATAAACAGCTTTTGCAAAATGTTTTTACTTCTTTTATTTTTCATATTCTTTCGCCTTCTTTTTTAGCATTTTACCGCAAAACAACTATAGCATATTTATCACTCTTTTTCAATAAAAAACCTTACAGCTTTTTTCACTGTAAGGACTTTACTTATTATATTGTTCTTTCCGCTCGCCACGCGGCCTCCTTTCTTGTAAGAAAGAACCAAAGAACTTTGCTCGTTTAATTTATTGTTTCAAGAATTATCTTTCTGATACTATCCAATCTTTCCTCTGCAAGAGACTTCGAATCCTGTCTTACAGAATAGTAAACCTTAATCTTCGGCTCTGTACCCGAAGGTCTTACCGCCATCCATGTACCGTCTGTAAAAAGGAACTTGAGCACGTTTTCCTTGGGAAGGTCATTCACGCCGACGCTATAGTCAATAACTCCGCTGACTCCGTCAAACATCTCTGTTCCCTTTTCACGGAAAATCACCATAAGCTCATTGATTCTCTCTGCGCCGTCCTTACCCTTAAGGGTGAAGGAGTCAAGCTTATCAAGATAATAGCCGTACTTATCGTAAATCTCATTGAGACCGTCAACAAGAGTCATACCCTTATTCTTATACCATGCAGCCATCTGACAGATAAGCATCGAGGAAACAACGGCGTCCTTATCCCTTGCATGTGTACCTACGAGGTAACCGTAGGATTCCTCATAACCGATAACAAACTCTCTTTCTCCGCTTGCCTCGTACTTATTGATTTTATCGCCGATATACTTGAAGCCCGTAAGTGTATCCTCGGTATGAAGACCGAAGCTTCTGCCGATTTCAGCGCCGAGCTCACTTGTAACAATTGTTTTGATAAGAGTTGACTTTTCGTTAAGCTTATCCTTTTTCATAGTAAGGATAAAGTTAACGAGAAGCGCACCCGTCTGGTTGCCCGTAAAGAGCACATATTCGTCACCGTGCTTCACGGCGATACCGACTCTGTCACAGTCGGGGTCTGTACCGAGCACAAGGTCTCCGCCGATTTCCTTAGCCTTTTCAATAGCAATTGTAAGGGCATCCTTTTCCTCGGGGTTGGGGCTTCTTACAGTTGAGAAGTTACCGTCGGGAAGCTCCTGCTCCTTAACGATTGTAACGTTCATTCCGTCAATCATTCTTCTTACGGGGATATTACCCGTGCCGTGAAGCGGAGTGTAAACAATCTTAAGGTCACTTGCTTCCTCATAAACGGACTGCTCCTTAACCTTTTTGAGATATTCGGAAAGCACATCCTCACCGATAAGGGTGATATTTTCACCCTTGTCACTTCCGAAGGGAATTGAAAGGTAATCCTCAATCTGATTAATAAAGCCGATTGCCGCATTTGCGTCCTCGGTGCAAAGCTGACATCCCTTTTCATCATATACCTTATAGCCGTTATACTCCTTGGGGTTATGTGAGGCGGTAATCATAACGCCTGCATCGCAGCCGAGGAAGGCGGTTGTGAACGAAAGCACGGGAACGGGAACAAGTGTCTCATAAAGGAACACCTTGAAGCCGCACCTTGCGAAGATACCTGCGGCAACAGAAGCGAAATAAGCTGAATTATTTCTTGAGTCATAGGCAAGTGCAACCTTGATTTCACCGTCCTTACGGCTTTTAAGGTAATTTGCAATACCGAAGGTTGCCTTACCGATTGTATATTTGTTCATACGGTTCGAGCCTGCACCCATAATTCCTCTGAGACCGCCCGTACCGAAAGCTATATCCTTATAAAATCTGTCCTCAATTTCCTTTTCGTCGGTGATTGAGGAAAGCTCCTTTGCGGTTTCCTCGTCAAAGGTGAGCCATTTTTCATATTTCTCACGGTATGTCATTTCAATCAAAACCTTTCAGGGAAAATTTATACGGATACATTATATCAGTTAGTTTTGTAAGATACAAGAGAAAAAAAGAAAATGCAAAGTTTTTTTGGTTACTTTTTTTACAAAAAAAGTACCGCCCCGCGGCGAGCGATAAATAAATTATAAAATTAAAAAACAAGTCAATAATCCGCAAGCAAATGCTACCCGCACAAAGCAGCAAAACGTAAAGCAATCAACTTCGATAACAAAAAAGACGAGGGGGCTCTGCCCCCTCACCCCCGCAAGCTTTTGTAAAAGCTTGACCAAAACTTTTCTTGTTTTCTTGTTT